>JAICWV010000168.1 GCA_025966365.1 Chloroflexota bacterium
CAGCAGGACGTTGAACCCCTGGGAGATGAAGTACTGGACCTCGGCGTTGAAGTCATCCTCGCTGTGCGAGGTGGGTCCGCCGTGGATGAGAACGATGGTCCCGGCCGGCTCGCCCGAGGCACGGTAGAGCCAGCCCTGCATGGGGAGGCTGTCGGTTGATTGCCAGTGGAAATCCTGGGCGGGCACGAAGTCGTGGGGGCGGAGATCGGTCCGGCTCCAGAGGCCGGTGACGCTGGACGTGCTTCCATCCTGGAGACGATAGCGCACCACGTCGGACGGCTGCGTCGAGGAGTACGCGCGCGATGCCCATTCCTCCTTGCCGAGGTAGCGCAGGGGGATGAGGGTTCCACGCTCGAGATCGAAGGGGTGCTCGACGCCGGTCTCGACGTCCAGGAGCGTGGCATGGGTTCGGGCATCACGAATCTCGACGACGGCCACGGTGGGGCGATCCGTGCCGCGCAAGGCGTAGGCGTCCTCGATGTTGCGGTTGGGATCGTCGATCAAGATCGTCCGCGCACCGGTTTCGGGATCGAGCGTGCCCAGTCGCCGATGCGTGCCGGTCTCGGCCAGGAAGAGGACCGTCTTGCTGTCCGGGAACCAGCTTGCGGTAGCCTTCTTATCGGCACCCACGTTGAGGATCTCGCGATCGTTCTTTCCGTCGATATCGACCAGCCAGACCTGGCTGCCGGCTGGATCGAGATCCTGCCGCTCGTAGAGGATTTGCGTGCCGGCATCGTTGAGGTTGGGGACGAAGTACGCCGCCTTTTCAGGGCGGGCCAGGGGGCGGATCTCGCCTGTCTGGAGATCCTTCCTATAGACCCAGGTGGCCTCAATCTCCCGGCCGCGATCCGTGTCGTAGTTCATGGCATAGACGAGCACGCGGCCGTCGGGCGTCAGCTCGCCGCCGCGCAGGAAGTAGTCGGGGTGCTCGTCGGTGAGCGGCTCCATGGTGCCCGGCTGTGAGAGGGAAACGCGATAGAGCGCATAGCGCTCATCCCCGGAGTGATCCTGGGCCACCAGCACCGAGCGGCTATCGGGTGCCCAGGAGGCGAGAAAGGTGTCCTCATCGGTGTCGGTCAGGCGGATGCGTGGTGACGAGCCGTCGAGCGGCGCCGCGTAGACATCGGCCGCGGCGCCGGTTCCCAGCCAGGTCCAGGCCACCCATTGGGCGTTGCGCGAGACTGATGGACCGTAGAGGCGCGGAAGATGGAGCAGCTGGTCCAGGTAGGTCTCCTGTGAGGTCGTCGCCATCTTAGAGCCACCCGCCGGCATTGTTGAGCACCTCGATATCTGCCTCGGTGAGATCGATATCGACTGATGGAACAAGCTCTTTCCACTGCTCGGGAGTGTTGGCGGAGGTGATGGGGGAGACCACGGCCGGCTGCGCCAGGAGCCAGGCCAGCGCGATCTGCGCCGGGGTGGCCTCGTGGCGCCTGGCCACCTCGTCCAGGCAGTCGATAAGGGCATAGCCCTGGTCGTTGAGGTAGAAGCGCTTGACGCCCTCGGCACGACCGGATTCCGGCAGCGGCTGATTGCGCCGGTACTTGCCGGTCAGGAAACCGGCGGCCAGGGGTGAGTAGGGGATAACGCCCACGCCCTCGGCCAGGCAGAGATCCTGGAGCTCGGCCTCGAACTCATTGCGGCGGGCCAGGCTGTAGTTCGGCTGCAGGCTGTCGTAACGGGCCAGCCCCCCGGCGTCGCTCACGGCCAGGGCCTTCATCAGCCGCCAGGCCACGTAGTTGGAGGCGCCGATGTAGCGCACCAGACCGCGCTGGACCAGGGTGTCGAACGCCTCCAGCGTCTCCTCGAGCGGAACCTCCCGATCATCAGAGTGCGACTGGTAGAGATCGACGTACTCGACCTGGAGGCGGCGGAGGGAGCCTTCGATGGCATCGAGGATGTGCTTGCGGGAGAGGCCACGATCGTTCGGGCCCGGTCCCATGTTGCCGCGAACCTTGGTGGCAATGACTAATTCCCGTCGGTTTCCGCGCTCCTGCATCCAGCGGCCGATAATCTCCTCGGCGCGGCCGGCCCGGCTGGTCTCGGCCCAGTTGGTGTACACGTCGGCGGTGTCGATGAAATTGCCGCCAGATTCCACATAGGCGTCGAGCACGGCAAACGCTTGCTCTTCGGTTGAGGTCCATCCAAACTGCATGCTGCCCATGCAGAGCTCGGATACCTTCAGGCCGGTGCGACCAAGATTGCGATAGTCCATTCAAAGTCCTGTGGTATGAGGTGTGAGCCGTGAGGTGTGGGTTCTACTCATAACTGATGACTCACAACTCTCTGGCCCCGGTGTATTATGTCCGCGTTGGAGGAACGAGACCATGATCCGCGTGGCACTGGCAGACCGTGAGCACGTGCTGGGGCAGGCACTTTCGCGTCTGATTGACGCCGAGACCGACATGACCGTGAGCGGCGTCTATACCGATGGTGAGGCGCTGCTCAACGCGCTTCCCACCAAGCCGGCCGACGTGGTCCTGATGGATCCCATGGGCCTCTCGCCACTGGGGATGGAACTGGTGCGTCTGGTGCTATCCACTGCGCCCAGTACCCACGTCGTCGTTCTCACCTCCAACCAGCAGGAGCAGCAGCTCTTTGCGGCGGTTCGCGCCGGCGTGCGCGGGTATCTGGCCAAGAGCGCCGATCTATCGGAGCTGCTGGATACGGTCCGCTCAGTATCCTTCGGGGAGGCACTGATCAGTCCAGACCTGGCCGTGCAGCTTCTCAACGAGTTTGCGCGTCTCAGCCAGGAGCAGACGGGACTGACGGGCCGGGAGCGCGATATTCTCAACGCCATCGTGCGGGGGGACAGCAACCGGGAGATCGCCAATCACCTGGGACTGAGCGAGAAGACGGTCAAGAACTACGTCAGCGATATCCTGAGCAAGCTGGGCGTGCGCGATCGAACCGAGGCGGCCGTCTTCGCACTGCAGAACGGGCTGGTGACGGAGGGAGACTGGCGCCTTTCCCTCCAGCGCCGGAGCGCGGGTCCAAATCTGACTTGAAAATGCCGGGCGGGGCATGACAGTATGCTCCGTCCCCACCTCCACAACGCGCCTCAATGAAACGCGTCTGTGGAGTCCTTTATGTCTGTCACCATTCTCTTCATCCTCATCTTTGCCGTGGTCCTCTACTGGGCGGTCACGCAGGTTCTTCCCGAGCGCAAGCGCACCTCGCTTCTGCGGCCGGGCCTGGCCGACGGCATTTTGAGCGTGATCAACGAGCGGCGGCTGAAGCGCGAACTACCCCTGCTCGATTGGGATGAGGGGCTGATCGAGGTGGCCGAGAACAAGGCCGCCCACCAGGTGATGACCGGCGACGAGAGTGAGGGCTGGGAATATCCGGCCGAATATCAGGGCATGCTGGGTCGCAGCCTGCTGGTCGAGGCGCTCTATCAGGGGCCGTTCGATATCGTGCTGGACCAGGTGAAGCGCACTCGGGATGTCTGCGATGCTGACTGGGTGACATGCGGCATCGGGGTGGCGGGGAAGCCGAACGGCGATGTGGTGGCGGCGGTGATTCTCTGCCGCGAGGCCTGGGAGGTAGCCCCGGAATCGGTGCCCGGCTCCGCCCTGAAAAACGGCATTAGCACGCAGCACTAGATTCGACCGCACCGATCGGTGCGCACCGGTAGCCGAGGGCTTTAGCCCGCAGTCCGCCGCTGTCACTCGTACCCGCCGGAGACAATCCCGCACCAGGGGTACTCCTCCCACGATGAGCACAACCCCGTGCGTACCGGATTCCCCACGATATACAGCGCAACCTCCTCCACACTCTCGTCGCGCCGTACCAGATGATCATAACTCCGCGGCTGCCACACCGTGCCTGTCCACCCCGCCCGTCTCATCTCGAACGCCGCCCACCCCTTCCATCGATCGGTGTAGGTCAGGGTTGAGCATCCATCCGCGATAGGTGTGACCAGGAAGTGGACGTGGTCCGGCATGACACAGTAAGCATCCAGGCGGCACCCCGACTTCTTCTGCTGTCCAAGCAGACAGGTGACGGCAATGCGAGCCATTTCGTGGTCCCGAAAGGGTTTGTGATCAAGGCTGCAGCGGACCGTGAAAAAGCATGGTCGGTCCTCAGCAGCATACAGGTCGCGGGACAGCCGCTGGTTCCGTGGAGGCGGGATCTCGGCGTAAGAGGACATTCGAGCCGAGTATAAAGCGGACTGCGGGCTAAAGCCCTCGGCTACCAGCCTCCCGCGCGGCGAGGGTGGTTGGCGAAGCGGAAGACGATGATGAGGAGGACCAGATAGATCAGGCCCGGCCAGTCCATGACGTGGACGCCGGTTTGGGGCGTGGGAAGGGTGGCGCCAGGCCAGGCGGTGACGTCGTACAGCCAGCGGGTGACGGCGTCGGTGGTGTTGGCGCCGATGGCGAAGAAGAGCCAGCGCGCGGCGAAGAGGCCGATGAACCAGCCCAGGGCGATGCGGATGGCAGACAGGGCGATTTCACGCCCGGCCGGCGGCGGGTTGATGGCGCCGGCCGGGTGCCAGCGCGGATGATGAGAGCGGGCCCAGTCGCGGCGGACGGTGCCGCCGATCATGGCCCAGAAGGAGTCGCGCGTGTGCGGCCACATGGTGGCCAGGAAAAGGTGCCCGAGAAAGACGAGCAGCGCGATATAGGCGAGATCGGTGTGGATCACGTTAGCCCGGCTCACCACATCCAGGGGGAAGCGGCGGTTTTGCCACATGATGAAGCCGGTCAGAGTGAAGGCGACGGTGGACCAGGCGACAAAGATGGCATTGAGCTTCTGGCCGGCGTTAAAGCGGCCCGGCTCCGTGTCGGAGCCGGGGAGGAGCCAGCGCACATCCTGGCCGTCCCAGGTCTCCACATCGCGGACGTCGCGCGCCACGCTGGCCCGGTTGGCTCCCAGCGCCAGCACGGTGGGTCCGATGGCGTAGAAGAAGGCGACGGTGAGATGGAGCTGGCGGAGGAGATCGCGATGGCCGATCAAGCCCTCAATTGCCGGCAGGCTGAGCCCGAATCCGGAGAGGAGAAGCAGGATGAAGGTACTCGCCTGGACCCAGTGCACCGCTCGCTCGGTGCGGGTGAAGCGGAGCACGCGATTGGCGGCGGCGATCTCCATCCGTGTGGGGCGCTAGAAGCCGCCGAACAGCCCGTTATTGCTGCGGCCCACGTAGGCGTCACGGTCGTAGCCGCGGACCTCCCAGTACCCGGAGATGGGCCTGGGGACCAGCTCGATGCGGTCGAGCCACTTGATGAACTTATAGCCGTACATCCCGGGAACGACCAGGCGGAGTGGCGCTCCCTGGGCGCGTGCGAGCGGCCTGCCATTGAGGTGGTAGGCCAGCAGGACATTGGACTTCCGCGCCTGCTCGATGCTCAGGCTTTCGGTGTAGATGCCGTCGAAGGAGTACAGGGTGAGCCCCTGGGCGGCCGTCTGCGGCTGTACCGCGTTCAGCAGATCGGCCAGCCGGATGCCGGTCCAGTGGCAGTGGGGAACGGTCCAGCCGGTGACGCAGGTGTAGAGCTGCGTCACGGTGACCGATGGGTGACGGAGGATGTCGTCCAGGGTCATGGTCACCGGCCGGTCCACCATCCCGCCGATGGTCAGGCGGTAGGTTCGGGGGTTGAAGCCGGGGAAGCCGTCCACGACGGTGTACAGGGTGAAGCCATTGGCCGCGGCGCTGGTCGGCAGCAGCGACACCGAGGGGAAACTGGTCTTGCCGATGGCCAGGGCGCCAACGGTGGCGGCGGTGAGCCCGAGGAACGCCGCGCGTCCCAGCTTGAAGGTGTGCTCGGCCTCTTTGGGGGTGGAGGGGTAGTGCGTTGACATAGGAAACCGTCCTAACTTCCTATACGTAGTGTACGTCCGGGGGGATCACTACCGAGAGTCACTACCGCACGGGTGGGATAGCCGCCGCCTCGTCCCCCAGGCCGGCGCGAATGGCCTGGCGCACCGAGACTTCCTGCAGCACCAGGCGGAAGGCGGTGGCGATTTTGGAGAGGCGCTTATCCTTGTGATGCAGGAGGAGCAGACGCCGCTCGAACTTCAGGGCGGGGACGTTGGCGGTGCGAATACGTCCACCGGCCAGCTCCGCCTCCACGCTGTAGCGTGACGCGATAGAGATGCCGAGATTGGCGGCAACAGCCTGCTTGATCGCCTCGGTGCTGCCCAGCTGCATGGTGTCGGCCGGCTCGACGCCCAGCTGCGCCAGGCGCTCCTCCATCAGCTCCTGTGTGCCGGAGCCCGACTCGCGCACCAGAAAGGTTTCCCGGCGAAGCTCGCCTGGATAGACCACCGGCTCCCGGGCAAAGCGATGGGCGGGCGAAACGATCACCACCAGCTCATCGTCCAGATAGGGCTCACCGATGAGGGTGGCATCCAGAACGGGCGCGGCACAGAGCCCGAAGTCCACCTCGTTATTGAGGAGGCGCTCGATGGTGTGCCGCTTATTGCCGACGCGCAGGCTGACCTTGATGCCGGGATAGCGCTTCCGAAACTCGCCCACCACTTCCGGTAGGAGGTAGATGCCGATGGTGGCGCTGGCGGCGACGGCCAGGGCGCCGCTCTCCAGCCCCTTCAGCTCCTCGATTGCTACCCGCGCTTCCTCCTCAAGGAGCGAGAGGCGCTGGACATAGGCCTGGAGGGTGAGGCCGGCGTCGGTCAGATAGAGCTTCTTGCCGACGCGCTCGAAGAGGCTGACCCCGTACTCGCGCTCCATAGCCTTGATGTGGAAGGAAACGCCCGGTTGACTGATAGAGAGCTCCTCGGCCGCCCGGGAGAAGCTCAGGGCCGATGCCACGGCGTGAAAAACGCGGATGCGCTGAGAAAGCATTAGTTGTTCTTATAGAGATCGGAAGGAGAATTGATATGCATTATGGACTAATTGGCAGCG
>JAICWV010000155.1 GCA_025966365.1 Chloroflexota bacterium
CAGGTGGATGACGAAATCATCCGCCGGCGCAAGGACGCGTTCAGCTCGTATCAAGCGCTCACGCCGCCCCGGGTGCTCACGTCCGATGGCGAGGTCGTCGCCGGGGCGTACCGCCGCGACGATTTGCCGGCTGGCGCGCTGGTCGGCTTACCGGTTTCCGCCGGGACCGTCGAGGGGCGGGCGCGCGTCATCCTGGACATGGCGGAAGCCGATCTCGAAGCGGGCGACATCCTGGTCACGGCCTACACGGACCCCAGCTGGACGCCCCTGTTCGTCGCGATCACGGGCCTGGTGACGGAGGTGGGCGGCCTGATGACCCATGGCGCGGTGATCGCACGGGAGTATGGCGTGCCGGCCGTCGTGGGGGTGGAGGATGCCACGCGGCTGATCCGGGATGGGCAGCGCATCCGCTTGCATGGAACGGACGGGTACGTCGAGATTCTGCCAGAGCCGGGCCAGCCTGACAGGTAGCCGGGCAGCACGTCAGAGTCCGGCTCGACCTCCACGGTGCCGTACATTGCGGGAGGCAACAGAAGATGTAGCGAGACCTCCTGCCGCCCGTCGATATCGCGTGACGTCGACGGGTCCACAGGAGGTCTCGTGTAATCGTTGTCCGGTAGTCTCAAGCCGCCTCAACGGCCAGAGGGCTGATCTCCAGGTGAGCGAGATGCCGCTCGCGGAGCAGGGCGACGGCTGCAAGCAGACCGCCGACAAACAGCAGTCCTCCACCGATGAAAGCAACGTGGAAGCCGTCAACTTCGGCGCTCAAGAAGGCCGCTCGATTGGGGGCATGGTGCAGTGCGCCCAGCACGCTGCTGGTGCGGTTGGACGCAAGGGTGGAGAGAACGGCGAGACCTATGGCGCCGCCGACCTGCTGGGCAGTGTTCAACAGACCGGATGCCAGTCCTGCATCCTGTCCCTCCACGCCTGACGTTCCAAGCAGCGTAGCAGGAGCAAACGTGAGGCCAAGGCCAATGGAGATTGGCAGGAGTCCCTCTAGAAGATTCAGGTAGGTTCCGTCCACCGGGAGCCGGGTCATGACTGCCATGCCCGCGATCCCCAGCCCCAATCCGGCGATGATCGTCGTGCGAGGACCCAGACGAGGGATGAGTGCCTGCGAGATCCCAGCTCCGACACCGATCGCGAGGGCGACCGGGAAGAACGCTACTCCTGCTCGGAGGGCGCTGTAACCCAGGACCTCCTGCGCGTACAACGAGGTGAAGAAGAACATGGCAAACAGCCCCGCGCCCACCAGCAGCAGGATCAGGTCACCGACTGCGAGGGTTCGGATGGTGAAGATGTTCAGGCGAATGAGCGGTGCCTTGCTTCTCATCTCGATCACCAGGAAACCGGCAAGAAGGATGGTGGAGAGTGCGAAGAGGCCGATGGTGGTCAGGGATGTCCAGCCGAATGACTGCGCCTTCACCAGGGTGAAGACCAGCAGGACCAGACCGCTCGTTACCGACATCGCGCCGGCCACATCGAACCTGCGATGGCCGAGGTCGGCAACCGATTCAGGGATATACCGGAGTGCTGCCAGGACGGCCAATGCGCCGACAGGGACGTTGACAAAGAAGATCCACTGCCAGGAGAGAGCACTTGTCAGGATCCCGCCCGCAAGCAGCCCCACTGCTCCGCCGCCGGCGGAGATGGCGCTCCAGACGCCCAGAGCTCGCGTGCGCTCCCCGCTGTCCGGGAAGTTTGTCGTCAAGAGTGAGAGGGCGGCCGGGGAGAGGAAGGCGGCGCCAACGCCTTGCAGGGCGCGGGCGGCGATCAGCATGCTGCTGTTCTGGGCCAGTCCATCAATGAGCGATGCAACCGAAAAAATGACCAAACCGACAATGAAGAGCCGCCTGCGGCCGAGTAAGTCTGCAACCCTGCCGCCGAGCAGCAGGAAGCCGCCGAACGTCAGTGTATACGCGTTGACCACCCACTGCAGACTGTCCAGGCTGAAGTGCAAGCCATGCTGAATAGAGGGAAGGGCAACGTTCACGATGGTGGCGTCAAGTACCACGACAAACTGGGCAAGGCAGACGACGACAAGGATAAACCACTTGTTGACCACGCGTGCCGGCAGTAAGGGTGGCGTGAAGGTGGGGGTTGATGGAGACGGTACAGACACTACGATCCTCCGATCATTGCGAGCTACAGGTCCTGAGAGTTGGCGGGTGGACGTTGGTCATCGAGCTATTCCTTTCGTGTGACGTGATGTCATCATCATATGCGAAATGCAACTATTGCGCAAGTTGGAAATTGCGGAAGTAGGCAATTGCGCTCTGCATGGGAATTGGAGTATCATAGGGACGTGAACATTGAGACTCCTCTGAGGAACACCGGCAACGCGGCCTCCTGGGACGTGGCCTCACACATGATTCGCTTTGCCCGGGCCATGCACGAGCTCGAGCGCTGCGATCCCAAGCAGGCGTCGGGCCTTTCGATGCAGCAGCTCAAGGCCCTGCTCTACCTGGTTCAGCGTGAAGGCAGTACCGTGAAGGATCTGGCCCATGCTCTTTCGCTATCTGAAGCACGGGCCAGCAGACTTGCCGATGAGTTGACTGTGAGCGGGCATGTGCTCAGCGAGAGGAACCCGTCGGATCGCCGGCAGGTCAGACTACGAGCAACTGCGGTGGGCGCCTCGAAGGCAAACCTGGTCTTCGGCCAGCGCATCGGGGCGCTGGAGGCCGCGCTCGACGGCGTGAGCCAACGAGACATGGATGCCTTTCTGTTCGTGCTCGACCGAGTCGTTGTCCAGCTCGAGGCACTCGCGGAACGAGCCGCCGCGGTGTGCGAGGGCGATCCAGCGCAATAACACGGAGCGGCGCGCCGCCTGGAGTGGATCGCCGCGCACCAACTGGTTCTAGGTCGAGGACGCCGAGCGTCTGGTAGATGTGTTGGGGGCGACCTGGATTGGTCGATTCTGCAGGAGGGTGAACATGACCGAGAATCAGCCTGAGGACCCAGAGGACCAGTTGTTGCTCGCCTTTCTCCGAGCCCAGCGCGACGCGGTGCTTGCCATCGTGGAGGGGCTGGACGAGGAGGCGTGGCAGCGGTCGGTCGTGCCGTCGGGCTGGACGCCGGCCGGGCTGGTCGAACACCTGGGCGGCGCCGAGTGGCACTGGTTCCAGGGGGTGGTTGCCGGCGCATTCCCAGAACTGCCGGGGGATGAGGACTCGCAACCGTATGACCCGGAGGCCGCATTCGTCTGTGACAGTCCATCGGCGGACATCATCGCCTTTTACCGTGACCAGTGCGCGAGCTCGGATGCGGTGCTGGCGGAGACACCGCTGTCGGCGTCGCCACGTGGCAGGCACGGTGACCCGGAGATGGACGAACCGCCGAATGTGCGCTGGGTCGTCCTGCACATGATCGAGGAGACCGCACGCCATGCCGGTCACCTGGACATCGCCCGGGAGCTGCTCGACGGCCAGACCGGGCTCGGCCCGCGCTGACCGGCCCCATATCATCCCGCATGATCAGCAATGACCGTGGAAACACTCGCATCCTGGGCAGCTTGCGATCCGCCGATGGCACGGACGTCGTGCGCATGGAAGACCGCGCCGACACCGATATCGATGACCTGTGCCCCGGCGGCACGTTCCGTTAGGGACCTGACGGCCGACCTCAATGAGGCATCGGCCGCTCCATATACCACATCTGAACACCTAACGACTCCTCCGTTGCCGTCACCTCGAAGCCAAGCCGCCGATAGAACTCCACATTCCTGGTAGTGTCAGTTTCCACGCACGCCACTTCACCGGCCGCATCGGCGCGCCGCAGCGCTGCCTCCATCATCTTCCCTCCGATACCCTGCCCCCGGAGGTCGTCCTCAACGCCTACCAGCTCGAAATGCCAGTGCCGGACCGCAGGATCGTGGATGGTAGACGAGCGCGCCATCAGCCCGGCGCGGTGGAGAGCGGGTAATCCAAGGCGGAGCAATCCGAGGAGCTGACGCCACGGCACCTCCGACTCGATGGTCACCCCCCTGCCGGCGATGCTGATCCGGTATCGCCGCGACCGCGACCCGCTGGAGAAACAGGTCTGGGGAGGCGACACGGCGGCAGCGCCAACGACGACGCCTGCCAGGCGTGCGACCATGGGCGGCTCGGACTGGCCCGACAGGAGCACCCGGCAGAGGACCCGCGTCGACCGGAGGCGGCGGTCCGGTTCGGGACCGAACATGCCGATGAAACTCGGATTGTCCCGCAAGGCACGCGCCAGCACATCCACCACCGCCGGTAGCTCGTGCGGTTCCATCGGTCCGAGAATGACCTGCTCTATTCGCTGTTTCGTCTCAGTCATGGGAAGCATCTCCTTTCGTTGGCGCAAAGAGGCGGAGCCCCTGATCGGCCAGGTGCTCCCACACCGGGTCGTCCCCAGAGTTACGGACGACCAGGCCGATACCGTTGAGGTAGGCGATATATGAGGCAGCGATGATGTCCGGCATGCCTGGCGCAAGCTCTCCCGCCTCCATGCCCTCGGTGACCAGCTCTGAGAGGCGTGATACGACGCGGTAGATGATGGCGGTGATCTCCGCCGCCAGGTCGCCGAACCGCTCTGCCCGCGCCCTCGCCTCGCCGACCACCTCGAGGTAACTCTGCTCCGCCGCCATTTCCCGCACTTGATCGCGCACCAGCCTGCGAATGCGTGCGACCGCACTGGCTTCACCGTCCATGATCGCCAGTGACTGGGTGGCAAACTCCTCCAGCGGCTCGAGGACGGCAGCCCGAAAGAGAGCTTCCTTGGAGGCGAAGTAAAGGAAGACAGTGCCGTGGCTGACACCGGCCTCACGTGCGATGTCGGAAATCCCGGCATGAGCGAAGCCGCGCTGCGCGAAGAGAGCAATCGCGGCCTGCAGGATAGCGTCGCGCCGTTCCCTGCGCCCCTCCTCGGTCCGTGCCGCCCGTTGCTCCATGTCTCACCGTCCTCTCTGACTGACCCGTCAGTCATCAAGCACAGTAAATCATGCGCGCCCCTCATTTGTCAATACAGGGGGAGCCAGGGTCACGATTGGCCCATCAACGTTTCGCGACGTTACCCGCCAATGTCCAACCGACCAGCGCATTGGCATGCCCGTGGCCCATCTGATGCTCCGACTTGAGGTAGTTGACGATCTCCATGTGCTTGTCGAGGCCGCAGCCGGCGATGATGTCCTGCCATTCGCGGATGGAGCGCCGGTGCTTCTTCTCGATGGAGGGGAAGTAGGAGGCCGGTCCTTGCTTCGGCCACGGCGGAGTCTGCTCGCTCATGTTCACCCTCCCAAGAGCACGAATCGAGTGCAGGGACCGGGGCCGCACGGCCCTCGGTGAAGGCGTGGAGAGCTGTGGGGTGGAAATTGGGTTGCAGCACCCGGATCATCGCCACGCCGTATCACCCAGATTGCGCAACAGTCGCCAGGACCTCGCGCAGCGTGCGCGCGAATGCTTCGGGCTGGCCGGCGTAGGGGGAGTCGCCGCCCACAAAACCGCCGTGATGGCTGGGAAAGACCGTCGCCTGCTGACCAAGTCTTTCGGCGGCGGCCACCGACGTGCGTCCGGTGAAGGTCCCCCGGGACTCTTTGCCCACGGCGATCACGATGCGGGTGGGTGCCGCGGCCAGCGCGTCGAAGTCGGGGCGATAGCTCGAGACCGACCGGGATCGGTCGGAAAGCAGTGGATCGTCACGGGAGCCGTCATCCTCCGCCGGCATCCCAAACCGTGCCGGGTCTGGTGACGGCTGTGCGAAGTAGTCCTCAGTGAACTCCCCCTGCCAGGAGGTCATGGCGAGGAAGGCTGCCATGCCGGCACTCTGTCCCCTGGCTGCATAGGCGTCTTGAAAGCGGGCCACGGCGCGCTCCGCGGCCTCCGCGTCGGAAAGGACGGGGGCGAGGGGAGGCTCGTGTGCCACCAGGACCGTGACATCCTCAGGATATGCAGCCACGAGTGCGAGCGCGGTGACGGCGCCGCCGGTGGCCGGCAGCGGCCCCTGGACGTCGTAGACAATGCTGGCCTCGGCGGTCTCAAGGGTGTGTGTCTTCAATCCAGTCTCCGTCGGGCGCCGCTTTCTGGCGGTGCGTCTGACTCCACTCGGTCCCTCGAGCGGGACATGCTCCATGACCGTGCCCTGCTGATCTTGCTAGAGACTATCGCGCCGAGCACGAGGCACTCGACGTGCGAGGGGCCTCGGCAAGTTCACTATGATGCCTTGGAGACAGCGGAAGCGCGCCACCTCCGTAATTTCTACAATGGATACGCGGTGGAGGACGGTCCACTCATTGTGTGTCGAGGCGACCAAACTCCCGCCTGGCCGAACAAATCCGACTATTGACGGCTCTCGCATCGTGCCGCCGCCGGCGCGCCCGTCGCCTGGCGCGTGAGGTAGCCGCGACACACGGAGCGAAACGGTGACACTACCGAACGCGGAAATCCTACTCCCTGCCACCAACCTGGCCGCCTGTCGCATCCCCACGGCCTAGCGATGTCCATGTTGCCGTCAGGCGAGCAGAATAACATTCGCCGGGAGAGCTTCGCTGCGACAACCGTCGAGGTGGGTGCCGGGCTTCGCACGCTGGCCGCGGGCGATTGGGAGGTGCTGGATGGCTACTCGTCGGATGAGATGTGTCGAGATGGCCGTGGGCAGATTCTGCTACCCTGGCCGAACAGGGTTGACGGTGGCCGGTACACGTTTGAGGGTGCCACCTATCAGCTGCCGATCAACGAGGTGCCATATGGCAACGCTATTCACGGACTGGTTCGGTGGGTTAACTGGCGCACCACCGAGTTAACGGGGAACCGCGTCACCCAAGCGCATCGTCTCTATCCCTCGCCGGGCTACCCATTTACGCTTGACCTGTCCGTAACCTATACCCTGTCCGGGCAGGATCTGCAGGTTACCTTGCGGGCCACAAATGTCGGCCCACTCCCGTGTCCCTTTGGCGCAGGCCAGCATCCGTATGTGCGCGTCGGTCCGGGTCTGGTCAACGACGCTCTCCTGCAGGTGCCCGCGCGAACCATCTACCGCTACGACAAGCGTCTCATCCCCAGGGACAAGCTCTCGGTCGCCGGCACGCCGCTCGACTTTCGGACGGCACGGCTGATTGGCGAGACGCAGATCAACATGGACTACACCGACCTGGAGCGTGGCGGCGACGGTCGGGCCGGCGTGATGGTACGAGCGCCGGATGGCACCCGGTCGGTGGAGGTGTGGATGGACGAGGCATTCAAGCATGTCACCATTTACACCGGCGAGACGGTCTATCCACCGGAGCGACGCCGTCATGGCCTCGCCGTGGAACCGATGACCTGCCCGCCTAACGCCTTCGTCTCAGGAGAGGATCTGCTCGTGCTTCAGCCAGGCGACGCGTGGTCCGGGAGATGGGGAATCACGGTAGTCGAGTGAGGTGAAGTCCTGGATGTGGCACGGTCGCCCGACCATTCGCTGTCTGGTCGATAACCTCGACCTCGAACTCCCAGGCCTCGACGGTGATCTCGGTGAGATCGATCACCCGTTGCTGGAGGAGGTTCGACGGCTCGCGCAGTCATCGCCTCAGGGACAGAAGCGGGTCCTCGCCATCGACCGCCCTCTGGTCTAACGCATCCGCCTGTCGGACCACCGTGGCGTCACCTGGGTCGATGAAGTGCACGATATCGTCTGGCTGTGTGCCGCTCGCAGACGAGAGGAGGGATCAGAGGAGGACGTGTATAGCTACCTCCAGCATCTCCACGAGCACGGACACCTGCTCCCCACGGATGATGACTATTTACGCGATCGTGCCGAGGCAGCGATCCGGCTCCAACGCGGTCTGACCGCCGAGTTGCTCGCACTCGTCGATCAAGCTCAGGCCACTCCAGGGACTGAGCACCGCCAGGAGTTGGGATATTGGCTCCCCTGCCGTGTCCTCGTACTGGAGTGCCCTGGGAACCCGGGCGATCGATGGGTCAGGCGTCAAGCCCCAGCTGCGTGACCTGCTTTTCGCGGCCC
>JAICWV010000057.1 GCA_025966365.1 Chloroflexota bacterium
CCCCCCCCCGCCCCTCCTCCATTTGCGCCTCCGCTAGTATTGGGCAGGCGGAACAGATCACGCCTTCCCACGTCGTAACCAAGATCACGGAGGTGATTGTGATGACCTTTACCCCTGGAAAGATCAAAGGGCTGGAGGCAGTCTCCAACCAGCGCGGCATCATCGCGGCTCTGGCGATGGATCAGCGCGGATCCCTGGAAGACGCGTTAAAGTCGGCGGGCATGCAGAACGTGTCGGCCCGGGACCTGGAGCAGTTCAAGGTCTCGGTAGCAGAGATTCTGAGCCCGTATGCCAGCGCCATGCTGCTCGACACCGAGTATGGAATGCAGGCCGCGGCCAAGCGTGACAAGAGCGCGGGCCTGTTGCTTGCCTATGAAAAGTCGGGCTACGACAACACCCGTCCGGGCAGGATGCCGGACCTGCTGCCGCATCTCTCCGCTCGCAGAATCGGGGAGAAAGGCGGCGACGCCGTCAAGCTTCTCCTGTACTACACCCCGGAGGAGAAGGACGAGATCAACGACGAGAAGCTGGCGTTCATCGAGCGCGTGGGGGATGAGTGCCGCGGGGCGGATATACCCTTCTTTCTGGAGCCAGTGAGCTACGACCCGGCGGGTGGAGACGTCAAGGGGGCCGATTTCGCCAAGAAGAAGCCGAAGCTTGTTATCGAGAGCATGAAAGAGTTCTCGAAAGACCGGTACGGCGTGGACATCCTGAAAGTCGAGATCCCGGTGAACATGGCGTTTGTCGAAAGGCAGGGAGATCACGCGGTGTACTCCCGCCAGGAGGCAATTGACTACTTCCAGCAAGCGGCAGAGGTAGCAGGAAAGCCCTTCATCTATCTAACGGCGGGCGTGAGCAACAAAACCTTCACCGATTCGCTGGAGTTGGCCACCGAGGCGGGGGTGAAGTTCTCGGGCGTGCTCGCGGGCCGAGCAACCTGGCTCGACGGCGTTCCCGTCTATGCCAGGGACGGCAACGATGCCTTCCGGCAGTGGCTGGAGACGCAGGGCGTCCAGAACATTCAATCCATCAACGAGCGCCTGCGCGGGGCACAGCCATGGTATGCCTTCTATGGTGCGTCCTCACCCCGGGATCTGCTGAACAGCGGAGCTGGGAAGACCAAACAGGCGGTTGGCGCGCACTAGTTCGTCCCGCCCTGTGGTCCGCGACCCGTGGACCACAGGGCGAACTAGTACCCGGTTTCGATCGGCTGGTCGTGCTCGACAGGCAGCGGGACCAGCAACTTCCTGGTTCGCTCGAACCAGAAGTAGCTCTCGATCAGCCCGCACTGCAGGCATTTGCGCAGCATCAGTCCTTCAGCCGTGTCGGCCTCGTAATAGAGGTTGCCGTGGCACTTGGGACAGCGCAGCCCCTTTAACATGCCAGCATCGTACCAGAGCAGGACAATTTTCTGCTCCAGGCATCAGACCCGGGCGGTATCCCTAGTGGTGGTGACCGTTACCCGGCTTGCCGGTTGACCCCTGGCCCCCATCCTTCTTCGCCTGACCGGGAGGCAGGTTGGTCGTGGTCTCGCTCGCGTTGTTCGTGGTCGGGGCCGCGACGGGTTGCGTCGGGGCTGTGACCACCGGCGGAACCGTGCCGGGCGCCGAGGTTGCCGGAGCCGGGTGAGTCGGCTTCCCGGAGAAGCCCGGCTGTGTTACCGGCGGGACCGATGCGGGGGCAGGAACAACTTCTACCGGTTTGCCTGCCCTGCCTTCATGCCCGTGATGGCCGGGCTGGACAGCCACAACGGCGGTGGGCGCCGGGGCACTGGTCGGGGCCGGGGCGGCGGTCGGCTGCGGGGTCGCAGGCACGGACGTGGGAGCGGGCGGCCGCGGAGTCGCAGGCCGCTGCGCCACCGCGGGAACCTGCTTGGTCTGGGGAACCGTCGGCAGGATCGTCGGAACAACCGGCGGCGGGGCAACCGGCGCGGCCGGCTCGCTGACGGGAATCTGGCTATTGCTCGGTGGTGGCGGGGGAGGCGGGAACGACGCGGATCCGAGCTGTGGTAGCGGGGACGCCGGGTGCGACGGGGCAGCCTCGCGAAGTTTATGGGACTGCGAGGGAGCGGTGTGTCGAGACGTCCGGTGCGCGTTCAGTCCGGCGCTCCCGGTTGAGAGCGTCGGACCTCCGCTCGAGGCCGCCGCCAACTGGGAGGCCAACGACTGGCGCGGGCTGAATGCGGACGGCGGAAGCACGGAGACGCTGTAGCGCGTGGCTACCGCGACGTGGTGAGCATTGGCCGAATGTCCGGCCTGTCCCGCCGCGCTCTGGTGTCTGGCCGCCGTTCCCGAGGGAACCTGCGGGAAGGTGAAGTGACTGTGCGGCACGGTCAGCGCCATGCTTCCCACCACGGCGGCGGTGGCGGCAAGTTTCGCCAGCGATCCCCCCACGGCCGGTCCGCCGGCCCTGATCAACAGCTCGCGGATTCCCGCCAGCAGGGCCAGCGCCGGTGCTGCACTCTTGTGGTATTCCTCCTTAAGACGGCGGCGCGCACGAAAGAGGAGCGTCTCGACCGCTGACTGACTGACGTCGAGCCGCTCCGCGATTGCGGCATAGCTCATACCCTCGACCTCGCGGAGCACGAGGACGCGCTGGTGGCTCTGCGCGAGTTTCCCCATCGCCTCGACCACCGTCTGGTGCTCTTCTTCCACCTCGACGTGATCTTGCGGCGCCTCGGTGAAGAGCTGAATCGGCATGGCCTCATCGTCCGGCATGGTGACCGTTCGCTTCTTGCGGCGATGCGTATCGATCGAAAGATTGCGGGCGATGCTGAACAGCCAGCTCCGGAAAGCCGAATCCGACTGCAGCGATCCGACCCGGGTCATGGCGCGGGCCAGGGTCTCCTGACACACGTCCTCCGCGTCTTCGCGGTTCCCTGTCAGGTGATAGCAGAACCGGAACAGCGCATCACGATGTCGTTCCATGAGCACGTCCAGCGCGCCCTGATCCCCGCGACGAAAATACCTCAGTAAGTCGGCATCGCCGATCGAGTCTCGGTCCTCTGCAACCTCAATACGAGCGTACATACCCTTCCGATGCAGGGAGACCGTCCTGGCCCCACCTTGGACGCCATCATACCATCACAGAAGCAGGAGGCCAACCAGCCAAAAAGTACTACATGGAGATGGGTCGAAAGAATAGGGGGATGGCCTCAACGGTGGTAGCAATGGGTACATTTCACTATACGGAGGTGTTATGGCAGGCCGGACCATTCTGGTGATTGTGCCCCATCCCGATGATGCGGAGCTGAGCTGTGACGCCAGCGTTGCGCGCTGGATCCGGGAAGGAGATCGTGCCGTCCTGGCGGTGGCCACGGGTGGCTCGCTCGGTGCCAAGCTGTCGAGCGAGCCGGAGCGCATGGTCGAGGAGCGGGCGGCTGAGCAGCTGGCAGCTGCTCGCGTCATCGGGTACGAGGATGTTCTATTCCTGGGCTTCCGGGACGGAGAGCTGGAGGACGATGCCGCCCTTCGCAAAGCTCTGGTGCGCGAGATTCGCCGGATACGCCCGGACCTGGTGATTCTCCTCGACCCGCTCACCGTGATCTATCGCAACTCCTACGTCAATCACCGCGATCACCGCATGCTGGGCATGGCCGCGCTCGATGCCATGTATCCCGAGGCAAGCAATGCCGGGTACTTTCCGGACGCGCTTGGCGACGGGCTGGAGCTGCACAAGGTGCCGGAGGTTCTTCTGGCCACGACCGATTCCCCGAATTACTGGGTCGATGTCGGCGACACCCTCGACCTTCGCTTCGACGCGCTGCGGCAGCATGCCAGTCAGCTCCGACTGTGGCCGGAAAACGGCGAGGGCGTGATTCGAGAGCAACGTGAGCTTGCGGCCGTGATTGGCCGAGAACATGGAATGGAGTACGCCGAGGCGTTCCGGCGTGTCGTGGTCAATCCCCTGAGCTAGCCTTCGCGGGGTTGTGCGGTTGTCGGCACGTGGCTCACAGTCGACCCCGCCCGCAAGGGCAGCAATATCCGGAGATAATCTTCTGCTGGCACCGAGAGCCGAACTTTCAGTCGGTCCGTCCCGGGGAGTGGCTCGACCCAAGCGTTCTCACCGGCCGCGATGTCATTGACCAGGACCCCGCGACGCCGCACGCGTCCACCGCGCGGCACGACCAGCCCGATGTCGAGAGACACATCCGCCGGCGCACCTTCGGGAAACGTCACCGTCAGCTCAAGCCCCTCTGGAACGCGCGTGAATCTCAGGTCGAACGGCTGGCGCCCGTACCACTTGCGCGCGGTCAGCCGGGGCCATAGCCGGGGAAGTTGTGGGGCGATGGAAATAATGTTCCCGGGGACATCGATACGCACACCGGTAAAACTGTGAAGCCCCTCGACAAATCCGGCCATGCTCCACGTCTGAAACTCGGGGCCCCGCGGTCCGGATAGGTCGTGCAACTCGCTGATTCCGCCGACGCCGCCCACTTCGAGCACCGCCCGTACCTGCTTTCTCAGGTAGGTCCGGTAGGCGGTGTCGGCTTCTCCGTACTTCAGCTCGGCCTCGACGAAAAATCGTGTCAGCCAGTTCCACTCCAGCCCGCGGTGGTAATTGAACTTTCCCGCGCTGCGCATCCTCCGGCCCCTGACCAGGTGCGGGTCGGAGAGAAACTCCCAAGGGAAGACGACTGGCCAGTCGCTCGGGGCGAGTGTCATGATACCCCGCTGCCCGGCTAGCTCCTGACGCCCCATGCGCAGCATGGCGCGCTCAATCTCGGGGCCCAGGTCGAGTCCCAGTCCAAAGGAGAAGTAGGGATTCGGCGTGATGAGATCGCGGGGCGCTCCGGATTCATCGAGACTGTCCGCCAGCACGCCCCTGGAGATGAATCCCATGAGCGCCTGCCAGGCACGGGCCTCGACCGAGGCCATAGCCGCTTCCAGGGCGGGATCAGCGGTGGCGAAGACCGGACGGTAGTGGCGCAGAGCGGAGATCCACAGCATCTGGATCTCGACGGGAAACCCATCTCTCGGCGTATAGGGCGTGTCCATCCAGGTTTCCCAGAGGTAATCGGGATCGTCGGTACGGCCCGACGGGAGCAGGCCATTGACGGTACGCTCCAGACTTCGCCGAAAGAACAGGTCAACCATCGGCACCTTGTCTCGCAGCAAGACGTCGTCTCCGGTGTTACGCCAGTAATCGTGCAGGCGCTTGAGGGCCCAGAGCGTGCCGTCGCTGGAGTGGTAGTGTGGCGGCTCGCCCACACGGATGCGCTGCGGCAGGCGGCCGGTCCGCTGATCCTGTTGCTGCCAGGTGTCGGCAATCACGTCCCGTGCCAGATCGTATCGGCCCTGGGCCAGCAAGAACCCGAGAGCGATGTTCTCATCACGTTTCCATGTGTCGTGAAAGTACTGGTTGCCGGCCAGGATCATGGTGGTGGGCCGATCCCCCTGGGTCTCGGCGCCCGGCACGTCGCAGACGACCATGGCGTCCATCAGTCGTTCGGTCACCAGGGTGTACGCCTGGTCGATGGAGGGAACGCCCGTCTGCAGCGCTGCGTGTTCGAGGATCCCATCCATAACAGCCGCTTTCCGGGCTCGCAGCCCCGGCACGTTGTGGCGGAGAGCCTGAGCTACACCCAGCGCTGCTTCACGACTGGAGCCGAAGCCGTAGATCACCGAGCCTCCAGCGGAAAAGTGGAATCGAACCGGAGCGAAGACGCGGGACGTGCTCTGCATCCACAGCGGCGCATGGTCGGCGGCATCCGGCGATAGGTTGACCTGACGCCGGCGGCGCAGATCGCGTGAGTAGCGCCGCGGACGTACCGACGCGGTAGCGGACAGCTCGATGTCGGTGCCCTCCCCGACAGCGACTGCCGCAGCGTAGAGATAGCTTGCCGGCAATGCCGGATCCGGAATGAACGTTTCCGTACGGTCGTCTAATCGACCGCCCGGAAGCTCGGCGGTCACCAGCACTCCGCCGTCGATTGGCTCCCAGTGATAGCGCTGACCGGTCGGGATCGGGGCCAGGAAGAGGCGCATGTCGAACTGGGGCTCGACCGAGATATCACCCTCGCCCATGATCTCGGTGACAAAGCCAGAGAGCCCATCGGCGACAAAGAATCGCTCGCTGTACGGTTTGCCCTGCACCTCGTACTCGCGCACGGCATCGACGGGCGTCTGTACAAACCCGGTCTCGTTCTGCGAGCTCAGCGGAGTGCCGTCAACGCGAACGATCTGACTCTCGAAAACTTTTTGAGCGTATTCGAAGGCGCCAAACCACTTGTGCGGGTGCTGTGATATGGGTGAGCTGGCGCCGGCAACCGGGAGCGAGAGCGAGAATGCGCGCTTGTTGCCGAGAAGAAACGAGCGTCCCCGAAGCTCACGCCGCCCCAGGCGAACGTCCCGGGAATCATCCCACTGCATGACCGAACACTTTCCGGCGGCGGTGCCGCTGTGCGATTAGAGGAGGTGGGAGGCTCAGCGCGCGCCGCAAGCATACTGCTGGATGTGCCGTCCCGGATACCCAATTTTATCCTCCCCGGCGCCAGCTCAATACTAATCTCCGGTTAATCGGGCTCCTGTACATTACCTGTGTTTGAGGGATTGATTTCTAAGTTTCTTTCAGATAGGGTACGTGTGAGATCTCACATGGAGGAGGATTGACGTGAGCAAGGTGGTGGTCGCTCTGACGTGTCTGGTGCTGGGACTGATGGTCGCGGCGCCAGCCAATGCCGCGCATCGGCGCGCGAACCAGGCAACGGTTAACTGGGCACAGCACGATACCGCGGTGTACGTGGTCTCGACGCTCAATTTGCTCCGGTCGGACACGGGGCAGTCCATGACGAGCGTGTTCAAGAATCAGCTGCACGTCAAGCGCTACATGGTTGAGGCTGACACGGTGGTGCCGGATCTCTACTTCATCGAGCTGGTCAGCAAGTCGCACGCGGTGGTCGGGACGTTTGCCTACAAGATGGGCTGGCAGAAGCCGATGGCGGTCACCGACTTCGGAGTGGTGGGCCTGCCGCACGCAGCGGCTGATATCGTCACCGCCTTCCGGACGGATCACCGAACCAAGGTCGGAACGTTCACCTCGACGCTGCCTTCGTAGCGGAGCACTCATTATCTCGGGGCCCGAGTTCTCGGGCCCCGATTTTTTTTGGGCCGGGCCCCGTGTTACGGGCGGGGTAGTATCGGAAGGAATATCGTCCCGGAGCACTGAGTGTCCGACATACCGCGGAGCGACGCAGCGGGAGAACGCGAGGGCGCTCCCAGCCGTGGATCATGGGCCAGCTATCTTGGTCCGTTCTCGTCCGTCTATCGCGCCCTTCCCGCCCTGCAATTCCGCGATTTCCGCCTGTTCTGGATCGGGCAGCTGATCTCGCTGATCGGAACCTGGATTCAGAGCGTCGCCCAGCAGTGGCTTGTCCTGGAACTGACGGGATCGGCATTCAAGCTCGGATTGGTGACCACGGTCCAGTTCATACCCGTGCTGGTGCTGTCTTTGGTGAGCGGGGCAGTCGCGGACCGTCTTCCCAAGCGCAATCTCCTGATTGCCACTCAGGTCATCTCCGGCTTTCTGGCGCTGGGCCTCGGTATTCTCGTCCGGACCGGAACCGTGCAGTACTGGCACGTCCTGGCCTTCGCCGGCGCCCTCGGCATTGTCAATGCCTTCTACACGCCGACCAGGCAAGCGTTCGTGCCGGAGCTGGTCGACAAGGAGACCCTGCTGAACGCGGTGGCGCTGAACTCCGCCATCTTCAACGGCGCCCGCGTTGTCGGGCCCGCCGTCGGCGGCATCCTGGTGGCGACGGTCGGACTCTCGTTGAACTTCTTTCTCAATGCAACCAGCTATCTGGCCGTTATCGGCATGTTGTTGCTCATTGCCCCCCGCCCGGCGCGGACCATGGCTCAGGGACAGCGACTCTGGACCAACGTTCAGGAGGGCCTGAGCTACATCGTCGCCACTCCCGTCGTCTCCACCATCTTGATGCTGGTTGGCGTGGCCAGCCTCTTTGCGCTCAACTTCACCACCCTCATGCCGCTGGTCGCCCGCTACATGCTGCACTCGGGCTCGGACGGCTTCGGTTTCCTGATGGCGTCAATGGGGGTCGGATCGCTGACCGGTGCCATCTCGCTGGCCTTCCTCAAGCGGTCCGACCTGTCCCGTCCGCTCATCCTCACCGGATGCATCGTTTTCACGTCGGCTGAGATCCTGCTGGCCCTCTCTCGTTCGTTCCCGGTATCGGTGGTAGTGCTGATCGTCATTGGTCTCTCATCCACGCTGTTCACCACGACCGCCAACACTCGCATCCTGTCGCTCACGCCCAGCGCGCTCCAGGGGCGCGTCATGAGTGTATATTCGCTGATGTTCCTGGGCATGACGCCGTTTGGAAGCGTTCTGTCTGGGTTGGTGGCGCAGCGGTGGGGAACCCCGCTGGCACTGATCCTTGGAGGCGCCGTGACCCTGGTGTTCGCACTGGGCGTTCTGGTGTACCGGCCGGAGCAGCGGTGGGTACGGCCCGAGGGCGGTTAGGTAACGCAGGACCGAGTCCCCGGTTAAGGGGACGGCGTTAGCGCGCAGCCGCCCGGCCGGGCACCTGGTGCTCCGCATCTTGCCCCTCTGACGGGCTGCCCTCACTCTCTTCCTCCGGCAGGTGGACCATGGCAGCGACCCAGACGGCAATGCCGACCATGAGAACCGCGGCGGTCAGAAAGACCGGCCGGATGCCCCACAGGCTCACGACCAGCGCGGCCGTGAGCGGTCCCACCCCGAAACCGAGTGAGTTCGCGCTTCCGGTGAGTCCATAGGCCGTGCCCCGCCGGGACGCCGGAACGAGAATCGCGGTCAGGGCGCCCGCGGCGGGCATGATGGCCCCGGTGGCAAGGCCGATCAGAACGCGCAGTGCGAACAGCTGCCAGATCGAGGTCACTAAGTACTGGGGGATGGAGAAGGCGGCGGCAGCGACGGATGCAGTTACCAGGACCGTCTTGTAGCCGATTCGGTCGGACACGGCGCCCACGATGATGGCGGCCACGGCACTTGCCACTCCCGCTCCGGCCAGGACAACTCCGGTCACCGTGGCGGCATGTCCGTGGCTTCCCTGCAGCATCTGCACGAACTGCGGAAGGATCGGTGTTACCACGGTCGCGCCGAACTGAATGGCGAAGTAGGTCCCGATCATGGCGGGAATGACCGGGATGCGCAGGGCACTGCCCAGATCGTGCCAGAAGGGAGGTGCTTGAACCGCCGGCCCGGGTGCGCGGTGCTCCCGGACGAAGAACAGGACGAGCAGACCCGAGATGAACAGAGAGATACCACCCGCGACGAAAGAGAGGCGGTAGCCGAAGGTATCAGCCACTACGCCGCCCAGCAGGGGCCCGATGGATGTGCCCACGAATAGTGAGGTTTGCATGATGCCCAGAGCCATGCCCATTCGCCGACTTGGCGACTGCGAGGCCACCAGCGCCTGTGAGGCGCTCACCGTGCCGGTGAACATGCCCTGGAGGAGCCGCAGGAAGAGCAGCTGCCACACGTTCTGAACGGCGCCCATCAAGACCACAAGCACCCCGGCGCTCAGCGCCGCGCGGACTACCATGACCTTCCGACCATGCCGGTCCGCCAGTGCGCCCCAGATCGGTGCGGCCACGATCATAAAGACGGAGCTCCCGCCCGTGAGCAACGCCGCCCACAGCGTTATATTGGCCTCACCGTGAATGCCGAGCTGCTGAATGAAGAGTGGGATGAAGGGCGTCACGAAGCTGAAGCCGACCAGTGACAGCACCTGCGACACCGCGGTGAGTATCAACGTGCGCTTCCAGTGAGGCGCTACGTGCGCTTCCGCGATCTCGCCCGCACCCATTGGCTACCCTCCCCATAAAACCTATCACCCCTCCTGCGACCGAGATCCCGCGAGCGCTCTGTATGTCATTCGGTCCTTTTTCGTACTGTGCACAGCTCTGCCGTGGTCGACGAGAAGTGTCAGTGAAGGGCTGGCGTGCCACAGGTTTTTGCACTGCTCGCCCTGCATCCCCTCGGTACCCTTCGTCGTTCGCCCAACGTCATTGGGTGCCGCGCCGCGGCGCGGTTTCTGGCGACGCACCTGCAGACGGTGTATGGGGTGGCGCGGTTGACGGTGCGGCCGAGCAGCATCGAGGGTGCATGAATCGAAGCTGCACTGCGTTGCAGACATCAATGAAGTTGATGAAACTACGAAGGCATGGGTGGCAGACGATGTGTCGAGTCGGCATCTGCAACATCCTGTAGCGAATTCGTGGAGGACTATTTATTGAGTTGACATGTTGGCTGAGGCGGGGTAACGTAGTTGGTTAGGAGTTTGCTGTGGAACAGAGGGGCAGCCGCGGCCGGAGCGACCGAACAGACAGCTACGAGTGGCTGCTGCGCGCGCTCGGCAGCTTCCTGGATACAAGCCCCACCTGCCGGATCAGCCTCGCCGAGCTTCCCGACGGCTTCCTCGTTCGCCTGTTACACGGGCTCGACGAGCTAGAGCCGGAAGTGATGACGTTCGACCGCGACGCGCTGCAGAACCAGCTCGATCGCCTCTTTCAGCGGCACAAGCCGGTGTTTCATGCCAGCCACCGCGGCGTCTGGGCCTCATTTCCCAGCGGCCACTCCGACTTCTTCCGCGCTCTGGGCCACGAGCTCGACCGCTCAGGCGCCCATGACATCCTCATCGACGAGCTGGAGGACGGACTGATCGTGTCCTACGTTCGAGATCACGAGGGGCGACGATCCAAGCGGGCACTGGCCCTGGCCCCGCCGGATATCGAGCGAATCCTCAACCATGCCTTTGAGCGGCGGGGAAGCGCCACGGACTGATCCTGGCACCGCGCCTGCTATAACAGGAGCACCGAGCCGGGATGCATGGGGAGGCGAGAGGTGGAAGGCTATACCGCCCGCGACGCGCTGATTGTCATGCGGCTCGATCTCACCGACTCACTGAGTGAGATCGAAGCTGAGATCGCCGATCTTCGGGAAACGCTGGAATTCTCGGGCATTGCCGAACACGTCCTGCGCGATGACGTATCGGTGTCCGAGCACCCGCCCATCCGCCGCTGGCTGGAAACTGTGAGCAACCACGCCGACCTGGAGCGCGACCTGGATGAGCTCCTCGCCGAGCGGGAGGAGCTCATCCAGGCGCTGCACCATCTTGAGGAGCGGCTAACGGGGAAGCGGATTGTCTAGCGCTGCATAACCGCGATGATCGCATCCGCCATCTGCGAGGTGCCGACTCCGCC
The DNA here is from genome assembly GCA_025966365.1 of Chloroflexota bacterium. Classification (GTDB taxonomy): domain Bacteria; phylum Chloroflexota; class UBA5177; order UBA5177; family UBA5177; genus JAICWV01. The sequence goes on from JAICWV010000057.1 coordinate 11,205, forward strand.
GGTCCGGTCCGGCTTCAGATCGTAGGTCACGTTCACGTTCTGCTTGATGACCTCAGCCAGAGCGCTTTCCAGCCGGTTGGCCGCGTCCTCCTCGCCGAGGTGGCGAAGCATCAGGATGCCGGAGAGGATGGTGGCGGTGGGGTTGGCCTTGTTCTGGCCCGCGTACTTGGGCGCACTGCCGTGGACCGGCTCGAAGAGCGAGGCGTTGGTGCCGATGTTGGCGCCGGGCGCCACTCCCAGACCGCCGACCAGACCGGCGCACAGGTCGGAGACGATGTCGCCATAAAGGTTGGGCAGGACCAGGACGTCATATTCCTCCGGCTTCTGGACCAGCTGCATGCACATGTTGTCCACCAGCACCTCCTGGAACTCGATTTCCGGGTGCCGCTCGGCCACGGTTCGGGCGGTATGGAGAAAGAGACCGTCGGTGTACTTCATGATGTTGGCCTTGGTCACCGCCGATACCTTGTGGCGGTCGTTGCGCTCCGCGTAGTCGAAGGCGAACTCGACGATGCGTTTCGTCCCCGAGATCGAGATGGGTTTGATGGAGATGCCCGAGTCGGGACGGATGGTCTTATTGCTCATGCGGTCGAGGATGCCGATCAGCTCCTCGGTCTGCGGCTGACCCTCTTCGAATTCGATACCCGCGTAGAGGTCTTCGGTATTCTCGCGAACTACCACCAGGTTCACATCCTGGTAGCGCGAGCGAACGCCGGGATAGTACTTGGCGGGCCGCAGGTTGACGTAAAGATCGAGCGCGGCGCGGAGCGCCACGTTGACGCTGCGGAAGCCGGTCCCGATTGGGGTCGTAATCGGGCCCTTCAGTGCCACCTTGTTCTTGCGAATGGACTCGATGACACGGTCCGGCAGCGGGGTGCCGTACTTGTCCATGACATCGGTCCCGGCTTCCTCAACCTGCCAGTCGATGTCGACCCCGGTCGCATCGATGACGCGCCGGGCAGCGGTGGTCACGTCCGGCCCTATGCCGTCTCCGGGTATGAGCGTAACGGTGTAGGTCATGCGCATTGTCTCCTCTGTTGGGTGTGAGTTATGAAAAATGGCCCGTACCGGGCTCGCGGGCCAGCCCACCGTGCGTCCGTCGGGCCGCAGTTCATAGGGGCCCCATGGGCTGGTGCTCCTACGATTGTTCATAGGCGGGAAGCGTACAACGGGCCGGACGCTCGCCGCGGTAGCCCAGGGCGTACTCGCCCTGCATCATGGTGTGAATCTCTCGGGTGCCCTCGTAGATGACGGGCGCGCGCGCATTTCGCAGGTAGCGGAAGACGGGATACTCGTCGGAATAGCCATAGGCGCCGTAAATCTCGACCGCGTCGTTCGCCGATTCGAAGGCCGCATTGCACGCCTGCCATTTAGCGAGGGAGACGGCCCGGCCCGAAGGTTCGCCGATGTTCTTGAGCCAGCCCGCCTTGAGACACAGCAACCGGTTGGCCTCGTAGCGCGCGTACATGTTGGCGATCATCTGCTGCACCAGCTGGAAGCGGCCGATCTCCTGCCCGAAGGCTTCTCGCTGACGCGCGTACGCAGTGGAGAGGTCGAGGGAAGCGCGGATGGTTCCGCAGGCGCCGCCGGCCACGGTGTAGCGGCCGTTCTCGAGCGAGCTCATGGCGATGGCAAAGCCTTCGCCTTCCTCACCTAACCTGTTCTCGGCCGGCACGCGGCAGTCATTGAGGAAGATACTGCCGGTGCTTCCCGCCCAGATTCCGGCCTTTTCTTTGATGGGCGCTGTGTCCAGGCCGGTGGCATCCGCCCGACTGACGACGAAGGCGGAGATGCCCCGATGTCTTGCCTCCGGGTCGGTCTTGGCGAAGATCAGAAAAGTGTCGGCCTGGTCGGCGTAGGAGACCCAGGTCTTCTCACCGTTGAGGACGTAGCAATCGCCGTCCCGGCGGGCGGTGGTCTGGATATTGGCCACGTCTGACCCGGCACCGGGCTCGGTGAGGCCAAACGCGCCGAATTTCTCACCCGATGCCAGCGGTCGCAAGAGCCGCTCTTTCTGCTCCTCGGTGCCCCAGATGTAGATGCCAAAGGAACAGAGGCCGACGTGGACGGAGACGATGGTCCGCAGCGACGTGTCCACGTACTCCAGCTCTTCCGAGACCAGCCCCAGCGAGATGTAATCCATGCCGCTGCCTCCGTAGCGCTCGGGGATGGCCACCCCTGTGACCCCGATCTCGGCCAGCCTGGCGAACGTCTGGGGATCGTAGTAGTGGTTGCGGTCGTTTTCGGCAATGGTGGGCGCGAGCTCCCGCGCCAGGTAGTCGCGCACGGTCTCCACGAGCATCTGCTGGTCCGGAGACAGGGCAAGGTCAATCATCACTTCCCCCTTTTGTCCGCCCGAAAAAGGGCGCCGAATTCTAGCAGGACAGTCAGGAATTTCCGCGGGAAAATAAAAAACTCGGGGCTGCTGCCCCGAGTTCGGACGCGACGAGCGAGCTAGCTCGAACTGCCTCCCTGTGACCCGCTAACCGACTGTTTGAGTCGGGAGCCAGGGGTAAAGGCAGCGCGGCGGCCTTCCGGAATCTGAATGGCGTCGCCGGTTCGCGGATTCCGTCCCGTGCGGGCCGCCGTCTTGGTGACGCGGAAGTTGCCGAACCCGGTCAGCCGTACCTCTCCACCGTTGGAGAGCTCATCAGAGATTGTCTCGAGGACGGCATCGACGGCGCGGTTTGCCTGCGCCTTGTTCAGACCAGCCTGCTCCGCTACTTTCTGCGCCAGCTCTGTCTTGCCAATGGCCATGTCGTACCTCCTAAGTGTGCACTGATCTCCAGCAATCATATCACCGATCTAGTGAAATCAACCCCGATTTTTGGCGAAAATCCGCCAAACTTGCCTCCTCTTACCCCGGCGCTTCCTCCTTGTGACGCTCGTCCACCCACTCGTCAATGGATTTCTCACGCGTGAATCGCTTGGGCGTACGCCCTTGAATTGCTGCAATGACGTTCTTGTAGCCGTACTTCCGACCCATATTGACGATGACGTCGAACCCGGCGTCACGCGTCTGCGCCCGGTTCCAGGCGTCCAGGATCTCTGCGGCCACCCTGTCGAACTCTTCTTGCGACATTGCTCCGGCCACGATGCGCTCCTCCGTATCCACTATCGCCCAAGTTGCGCTTCTGTCCAAGCGAATTGACGCGGCCGCTCCTTACTTGACCTTGAACTTGACCCTGATCGGCGTGCTGTAGCCGCCGTCTGACACGGTGAGCACCGCTGAATACGAGCCGGCCTTCTTCAGGATGACGCTTCGCGTCATCGTTCCCGACGCGCTGCCGGGACTCGTCAGCTTCCACGCCCTCACCGACGTTTTGCCCTTGAATATTTCCAGCCTGCCGGTCGCCGGCCCTGCAGGGTTGGTGACCGCGTATGACGCCGTGAATCGAGCGCTCTTGCCCTTGGCGACCGTCTTAACGATCACGTACTTGCTATTCCTCTTTTGCTTTACATGCGCGGTTTTGACGACGACGATGGGCGTGAGCACGATCCGGCCCAACTGCCTCAAGTCAGCGGCCAGGGCGACACCGTCGGGGGAGCCCCATCCGGTCGCCAGGTCATAGCCGGCCGTGGCGGGGTAGTAGAGGTTCGTCCCGGACGTGATGTCGTGAAAGGGCGGGGAGGCGAAGCTTGCCGTCTGCGTGCCGAGAGTATACAGCGTTGGATTGAAGAAGCCGATCCTCCGACCGAGACTGTCGACCAGGATGGCGATTAGCCCTGCCCAGAGGGGCGTGGCTGCGCTGGTACCGCCATACTCGTCGTCTTCTCCCATAAGGTGCACGTTGACGATGAACACGGCGTATCCGGTCTGGGGGTCTGCGTCGGCGCTCACGTCCGGTACCATGCGCCCGGCATCCGAGGTGCTGTAACTGTTATCGGTTCCGGGGCCTGTCTGCCAGGGAGGGCGGCTGAAAAGATGACTGATGCCGCCGCCACTGCCCCCCGGATTGGTGGGATCGGAATTATCCGACCACACGGTTTCGCTGCTATAGTCGCCGGTTGGGGTGTCCTGGACGGTTGTGCCGCCCACGCAGGTCACATAGGGGTCGCTGCAGGGGTAGTCGACCATGAGCTCTGTTTGTGAGGCTCGCCCATCTCCGGCCGCGTCATAGGCTCCGCTATCTCCGGATGCGTTCAGCACTGTCTGTCCCTGAGCCGCGGCCTCCAGCAGGACGTCGTGCGTTGCCGAAACGAGATCGATCCCCGGAAAGGCGGCCCAGTGGTTTTCCGGCCCTCCCACGCTGGAGCTAATTACCTGCACGCGATTCTCGCTGACCATCTGCGAGAAGCTGAAGTAGATCGAGTCCAGCCGTTCGTTTGCGTCCTCATACAGGATGATGTTGGCGCCGGGCGCCATGGCGTGGCTGATCTCGGTATCGAGCTCCGCTTCGGCTACCGCCGTCCAGTCGGACCCGTACTGCCCGTGGTTGCGCGGGTCCTTCACCTGAACCTGCTTCGGCACATATCGTGGCAGGGAGTATTCCTTTTCGAACGTGCTGATGTCACCGGGAAGGATCTTATAGGCCACGATGCCGATGGTCTGCCCCGCACCGGTGACGTCTGCGTCGAGCAGCGGACTGATGTTGTAGAACTTCTGCAGGTCGGCCGGCGTGTACCCGAACTCACTTCCCGGGTCACGGGGCGCGGCATGGCTGGAGCGGCTGAGAATCGGGCGTGACACGCGGTAGCGATTGTCGAGGCCGATGACCGCCTCGATGGTGGTGGAGAGCGCTCGCGGTACCGCCACCGGGGTGGCATTGGCGTAGAAGGCACGGTTCTGGCGGTAGCGGTACAGACGTGTGTGAAAGGCACGCTGTACCGCCGAGGCGGGGCCATGTGCTTCGATCAGCAGCCCATTGGGTGCCTGGTGAGAAATATGGAGGCCGGAGGCCATCAGCCAGGTCCGGACCCGGCCGACCTGACTGGCGGAAGGGGCGAAACGAGCCCGGAACTGTGCCACGGACAGGTAGCGGTGGTATCGCGGCGAGTGCGGGTCGGACACCTGCCGCACCAGCGCTTCCAGCTGCCGCGGCCGCCTGACACGCAAGGCCATTCCGATACCCATGGACGTATGTGGAGAGAGAGCACCGAGACGGGCTAGCCGCGAGAGGTTGGGCATGGCCGATCCGGCCAGAGTGACGAGCCCTCCGCGTGGGACCGGTCGGGCGGCGCCGCGTGCCACTGCAGGAGGCAGGACGGCCAGGGCGAGCGGCACGAGCAGGATGAGGCCCAGCCGGCGTCTGAAGGGGAGGACGCGGCGCAGAGATGACATGGCAGTAACAGAGTGTATACAGTTACCGCACAGATAATGCCTTTGGCTGCCGCCGGCCCCAGACGTGTCGGTGGACGTGAGTCTTCTGGAGGGTGTTATGGATGACGCGGAGGGTCAACCCCCGACCCTCACCGTGGGAACCACGTGTGAGCGTGGCGGTGAGCGCAGGGTTGCTCTGGTCCCCGAGACGGTGGAGGAACTGACCCGCCTCGGACTCAAGGTGGTGATCCAATCGGGCGCAGGGGGAGGGGCCCGGCTCGACGACGAAGCATACTTCTCGGCCGGTGCAGCCGTCCTGGCCGACGCCGCCTCGGTGTATCGACAGGCAGACATTCTGGCGGCGGTTCAGCCGCCGGAGCCTCAGGACATCGAGGTGCTCCGTCCGGGAACGCTCGTCATCAGCTTTCTGGACCCGGGTAGGCGACCGGATATTGTGGAGGCCGCAGGCCGCCGTGGCATCATTCTCTTTTCCTTTAACCGCGTTCCCCGCATCACCAAGGCACAGTCCATGGATGCGATGTCCTCCATGTCCACCGTCTCCGGCTACAAATCCGTCCTGCTCGCGGCCGATACCATCGGCCGGTTCTTTCCACTCCTCATGACCGCCGCCGGAACCGTCCCTCCTGCGCGCGTGATCGTCATCGGCGCAGGCGTCGCCGGGCTCCAGGCCCTGGCCACGGCCAGGCGGCTGGGGGCGGTCACCGCCGCCTGCGATGCCCGCCCGGCCGTCCGCGAGCAGATCCAGAGCGTGGGCGCTTCCTTCATCGACATGTCGGTGCCAATGGAGGCGGAAGGCGAGGGGGGCTACGCCAAACAGCTGGATGAGGAGATCTACCGCCTGGAGCGCGATGCCATTCGCGACCATGTTGCGGGAGCCGATGTCGTGATCACTACGGCACTGGTCCCCGGCGCGGCTGCGCCCCTATTGATCGACGAGGCGATGGTGAGCGCCATGAAGCCGGGCTCGGTGATCGTGGACCTCGCATCGGAGGCCGGCGGCAATTGCGAGCTGACGGTTCCCGGGCAAACAGTCACACGCTGCGAGGTCACCATTCTGGGACCGACCAATCTGCCGTCGGAGGTGCCGGTTCACGCCAGCCAGATGTATGCGCGCAACGTGCTGACAGTCCTGAAATACCTCGTCAAGGATGGGAAGCTCGAGATTGATCCTGACGACGAGATTGTCCGTGGCGCCTGTTTCATGCCGGCCGCCGCCACTCCTGAGACCACCGGGGGAATGTGATGACAGAGATTTTGCTGGGTGCCTACGTGTTCATACTGGCCATCGTGGTCGGGTTTGAGGTGATCGGCCGCGTGCCGTCCATGCTCCATACCCCACTGATGTCGGGCACCAACGCCATCCACGGCGTGGTGTTGGTGGGCGCCATTCTTGTCTGTGGGCAGGCTCATACCACCCTCACCCGCATCATCGGCTTCGTCGCCGTTCTCCTCGGGGCTTTGAATGTCTTCGGCGGCTTCGTCGTCAGCGACCGGATGCTGCTGATGTTCCGGGCGCGTCCCGGGGGCCGCACGTGAGCCGCGTCGACATCATCGGTATTGCCTATCTCTTTGCCAGCCTGACTTTTATCGTCGGGCTGCGCCTGCTCAGCTCCCCGGTGACGGCGCGGCAGGGCAATCGGGTGGCCGCCGTTGGCATGGCGGTGGCGATTATCGCCACCCTCTTCCAGCCGGGGATGAGCAATTATGTCCTGATCGGGATCGCGGTCGTGATCGGAGCGGCCATCGGCACCGGGAGCGCACGCGGGGTCAAGATGACGGCAATGCCACAGATGGTGGCGATTTTCAACGGCATGGGCGGTGGGGCCGCAGCACTGGTGGCGGCCCTGGAGTTCATTCATCAGACCAACGGCGGGTCCATCGAAGCGCCACGTGCTGCGACCATCGCCCTCGGCGCCGCCATTGGCGCGGTATCCTTCGCGGGCAGCGTCATCGCCTTTGCCAAACTGCAAGAGCTGATGAGGGGAAGCATGTTCGTCCGCCAGGCCAAGTACCTCAACGGCCTGCTTGTGCTTGTGATCGTGGCGCTGGGCATTGCACTGGTGGTAAGCAGCAGCCAGTGGATTCTGCTGGTGCTTCTCATCGTGGCACTGCTCCTGGGTCTGGCCCTGGTGGTTCCCATCGGGGGCGCCGACATGCCGGTAGTGATCTCCTTGATGAACTCCCTCACCGGTATCGCCGTGGCCCTGGCCGGTTTTGTCCAGAACAACGAGCTACTCATCGTCAGCGGCGCCCTCGTCGGCGCCTCCGGAACGCTCCTCACCCAGCTCATGGCAAAGGCGATGAACCGGCCTCTGAGCAATGTTCTCTTTGGCGGTATGGGCGCAGCGCCCTCAGCGGCGGGCCTGGAGCTGCCGGCCGGTGCTACGGTCCGAGAAATCTCGGTGGATGATGCCGCCGTGCTGATGTCCTACTCGCAGCGGGTGGTCATCGTGCCGGGGTATGGTCTGGCGGTGGCCCAGGCGCAGCATCAGGTGCGTGAGCTTTCCGACATCCTGGGAGAGCGTGGTGTACAGGTGAAGTACGCCATTCATCCGGTTGCCGGCCGCATGCCAGGACACATGAACGTCCTCCTGGCCGAGGCGGACGTGCCCTACTCGCAGGTGCAGGAGATGGACGCCATCAACGGCGAGTTTCCGAGCACGGACGTGGTGCTGGTGGTCGGCGCCAACGACATCACCAATCCCGGCGCTCGCGACGACCCCGGTAGCGCCATCTACGGCATGCCCATCCTCAATGTGGACTACGCGCAGCATGTGATCGTGTTGAAACGGAGCATGCGTCCCGGATTTGCGGGCATCGACAACGTGCTGTACTACAACTCCAAGACGGCCATGCTCTTCGGCGACGCCAAAGAGTCGCTCCAGAAGCTGGTCGCGGCCAGCAAAGCCGTGTCCATGCCCGGAAGCGCCAGGAAGGAGCCGGAGGCGGTTAAAGCGTAAAGCGGCCCATGTGCCACTTCCCCTTCATATCTGTCCAAATCATTGGCATCCCTCCGTGCTGGCCCGACTGATCGTTACCCGTTCGCATCTGCCCAATCCGTCGTTCTCCCTTTGTACTGGTCCGATTGATCGTTCCGCCATGTGTACTGGTCCGATTGATCGTTCCCCCATGTGTACTGGTCCGATTGATCGTTCCCCCCTTTGTAGTGGCCCGATTTATCGGGCATCGGGGGAGCACGCGATGACGGCGTTCAGC
>JAICWV010000205.1 GCA_025966365.1 Chloroflexota bacterium
AAACATCTTCACCAGGGCCACCGACACGCTGACCTTCTTCGAGGCGGCCGAGACCATCTTCGTGGCGGCCTACATGGCGGCCACCCGCGAGTTTGCTTTCGCCGGTCACAACAACCTGGCCCAGTACACCTACCAGATCGGCGGAGTCGAGTGCGAGCACCGCACCCTCATGCGGGCCGGCCTGGGCCAGATGCCGCCGAACAACAAGTCGTTCGAGACCAACCTGTACAAGAAGGTGTCTGACGCAGCGGCGGAGCTCGGCAAGCTGGGCATCTTCAAGCCCGGGATGTCGTACCCAGGCGCGGGCGCCGTGGACCGGATCCTGACCACGACCGTCACCAAGGACGTGACCGCGGGCGTCGTCCAGCGCAAGCCCTAAGCACTTCCTCCTTTGGGGGGCGGGCGTCTCGGCGTCCGCCCCTCACCTCCATCTACCCGAGAAGGGGAACGGCATCAGGAAGGACTTCTGCGATCAGGGACATGCGGTTCTGGGCTGCCTGGAACTCCCCCGGGGTCACGCAGATGAGATCCATGGGACCTCGCCCTCCCTCTTCACGCTATAAAGCCCGCAGTCCGGCACTCCGGAGCGGAGGAGTAACTGACTCGAAGCGGGGCGAAACGACAATGATGTCGTAGTCACTTCCGCTGTTGCCTTCTCCGTGTGCTCGCGAGCCGAAGAGCAGTACCTGGGTAGCTCCGATGTCTCGGCTCAGGCGCCGTGCGAACCGATTCAGTGCTGGTTCGACTGCAACCGCTCTGTCAGCCACTGCATAATCCTTTCAGCTGCTTCATAGTGGCCCTTCGCCATCTCCGGCGATACCTGATCGATCGGGGCCAGCAGGTTAACAGGATCTCGATATCGACTCAGGTCGAAGGCCGGATTCACGATCGTTAGCGCTTCGGCAATCTCCTGTGCAGCTCCGAGGAGCTCGCCCAAATACTCCCAGAGCCGAGGATAGTTACGGTGCAGCACGACGCTTCAGATAGGCCACAATCGCGGCCGGAACATCCACGCCGGTGGCTTCGACCAGGCCCTTGAACTCGGCTCCGGTGTTGATCTCGATTACCCTGAGCCCGTCGTCGGTCTCTACCAGGTCCACCCCCAGAATCTCGCCTCCCACAGCCTGTGCAGCGCGCAGGGCGATCTCCTCCATTTCCGGCGTGATGGTGGCCGGGCTGGTGGAGGCGCCGCGTGCCACATTCGTGATCCAGTGTTCGGAGGACCGGTACGACGCCCCAATGAGCCGGTCGCCCACGACGAACGCCCGAATGTCGCCGCCGCGCTTGGGCACATACTCCTGGATATAGAAGATGGAGTGGTGGTAGGAGCCGAGGATTTCCTTGTGCTCCAGAATGGCCTCGGCAGCGTCGCGGTCGTTGATCTTGGCCAGGAGACGGCCCCAGGATCCTACGGGCGGCTTGAGGACCGCCGGGTAGCCCATCCGCTCGATCGCTTCCAGCGCCGACTGCGGGGTGTAAGCGATCATGGTCCGCAGCGCCAGGACGCCCGCTTCCTTGAGCCGGACACTGGTCAGGAACTTGTTGTCGCAGGTGATGGTGGCGCTGTAGGAGTTCACGGTGGGGATGCCCATCTCGGCCAGGAAGCGCAGGGTGTACTCCGCCCGCGAGTGGACCAGCCCGCGATCCAGCACCAGATCGACCTCCGGGAAGGAGGGGTGGTCGATGTCGAGGATGAGCTCCTTGTCGAAGATCTTGACCAGGTCCAGCCCGGCGCTCTGAGCGGCGGCGAAAATGAGCTTCTCCTCCAGCCGCACCTGTGAGAGCAGAATGCCTAAGCGCACCGCGGCCTCCACGTTGTTCCGGCGGTGGGGTGGCCTTTATGCCACACGAAATGTAGGGCCGATTTGCAATCGGCCGCCGCTCCGCAGAGCGGCTTCGATGCCTGCACGCCCCGGAGCCATGATCCGGACCAATGTCTGGTCGGAGCCGACCCCCCGCTGTCGGCCCGCCTCGTCTGGTGGGGTAGGTTCGTCCTATCCATAACACGGGACCAGGCGGGCCGGGACAGGAGCCCGGCCCCTACCGACCATCAATCGTGAGAGCAGCATCTCTGGGTGGCCGGCGCCAGAAGGCACGCTGCGGCGTGCCGGCCGATTGCAAATCGGCCCTACAGCCAGGCGACAGTAGATGTCTCTACTCACGATCTCGATTCCTTTCGACGTTCTTCGACCATGCTGTCCATCTCTTTCAGCTGCTGCTCGATGGATTCGGGACTGGTGCTTCCGGAGGTCTGTTTCCGGCGGATGGAGGCCCTGGGAGTCATCTCGGGGATCTCGGCAAAATGGCGGGAGGCTGCGCGCAACTCCTCGGGCGTCAGGCCGGTCAGGTCTTTTCCCCGGGCCAGGCAATCGGAGACCAGACCGCCCACCACGGCGTGGGCGTCGCGGAACGGGACACCGTTGCGGACCAGGTGGTCGGCAAGGTCGGTGGCCAGGGCAAAGGAGGAGACGGCTCGTTCGGTTCGCTCGGTGTCGAACTCGATCTCCGGCAGCATGGCCGCCAGAATCTCGAGGGAGGGGATGAGCGTATCCGCCGCGTGATACAGCGGCGTCTTGTCCTCCTGCAAGTCGCGGTTGTAGCCCATGGGGATGCCCTTGACCAGCGCCAGCGCCGCGGTGACGTCGCCCAAAACCAGCGCCGCCTTGCCGCGGATCAGCTCGGCCACATCCGGATTTTTCTTCTGCGGCATCATGCTGCTGCCGCTGGCGAAGGCGTCAGGGAGGCGCACGAAGCCGAGCTCAGTTGAGGACCAGAGGATCAGGTCCTCCGCCAGCCGCGAGAGGTGCGTCATGCAGAGGGCAGCGGCGAAGACGAACTCGACCAGAAAGTCGCGGTCGCTCACCGCGTCCAGGCTGTTGGCAATCGGTCCCGAGAAGCCGCAGGAGGAGGCCAGGAGGTCGCGATTCAGCGGGAACGCGGCGCCGGCCAGCGCCCCGCTGCCCAGCGGAGATCGGTTCGCCCGGGTCCGTGCCTCCTCGAAGCGCTCCCAGTCCCGGCCCAGCATGGAGACATGGGCCAGCAGCGGCTGGGCGATGGAGAGCGGCTGCGCCTGCTGGAGGTGCGTATAGCCTGGCATGATGTCGTTGCGGTAGCGACGGGCCAGATCGAGGAGGGAGGACTGCAGGGACAGGATCGAGGCCATGGCCTCGTCGATGCGGTCGCGGGTGTAGAGCCGGAGATCGGCCGCCACCTGGTCGTTGCGCGAGCGGCCGGCATGCAGGCTGTCGGCCAGCTCGCCGGTGAGCTCCCGCAGGCGCGACTCGACATGGGTATGGACGTCCTCCAGCTCATCGCGCCAGACGAGGTGGCCCGACGCGATCTCCACCCCCACCTGCTGCAGGGCGAGATCCAGCCGCTCCGCATCTGCCGTCGAGATCACCCCTGCCCCGGCCAGCGCTTTCGCATGAGCGCGGCTGGCGATGACGTCGTAGGGGGCGAGACGCCTGTCCTGCTCGATGGAGGAGGTGAAGCGCTCGAAACGGCGATCGGCGGCAGTCTCGATCCGGCCCTGCCAGGTCTTCATCCCACCGGCACCTCGGTCTTGTTCAGGCTCTGCTTCTGCGCCTGAGTCCGGAGCGGCAGGCCCCAGAGGGTGATGAAGCCCTCGGCCGCCTCGTAGTTGAACTGGTCGCCGCCGCCGTACGTGGCCAGCTCCATGTCGTACAGCGAGTACGGCGACTGGCGTCCCACCACGGCGGCGCTTCCCTTATAGAGGCGCAGCCGCACCGTGCCGGTGACGTGCTGCTGTGAGCTGGCGACGTAGGCGGCCAGGTCGCGGCGGAGCGCTCCGAACCAGAGGCCGTTGTAGATGAGGTCGGCATAGGTGGGGGTCACGACGTCCTTGAAGCGGAGGGAATCCTTGGCCAGGGTCAGGTCCTCGAGCGCCTTGTGGGCGGCATGGAGGACTGTCGCGGCCGGGGCCTCGTAGATCTCTCGCGACTTCAGCCCCACC
>JAICWV010000045.1 GCA_025966365.1 Chloroflexota bacterium
ATGCATCTTCAGAGCATGTCTTTGCGTCACAGGTGTGGTCGGGGCCGATCCCCGATTCCACTCGCCGCGGCGGGGACCCGGAAAGACTCTCCCCTGTTCCCGAGACCCATATCCCTGGGTGGCGGGCACCGGAAGCTGTGCTGAGGCACAGCGGGCGATTGCAAATCGCCCCTACATTTCGGGCACGCGAGTGCACATCGTCCCGACATCTCAGGTCCACGATTGCACATCGTCCCTACGTCTCAGGCTCGCGATTGCACGTCGCTCCTATATATCCAATCCAGCGAGTGTGCATCGCCCCTACAGCAAAAGCGTGGGCCATACCCATGATGAGTCGGGCAGATGCGAAGGGGTAACGATGCATCGGGGCGGTGCGAAGGGGAGAGCTCACACAACGAGTGATCTCAGATACCGTCGTAGAGCAAGATTGAGCGGCGCGCTTCTCTGAAAACGCGCTCGTCTTCCGCCCAGCCGGCGGCAATATCAGCGGGGTCTGCTCCCGCCTGCAGTTGTTCCCGGACGCGGCTGGTACCGGAGAGGAGATCGAAGAATCGGTCGCGGAAGGCGAAGCCGAGGGCGGTCATGAGGGCGTGGACGATGGCGAGCCCGGTGGCCACGGGGTGGAAGGAGACCGGGTCCTCGACGACGACGCGCACGCCGTTGCATTCCTGGCCCTGCCATTTGCTCGCCGCCGGCGTAAAGGCGGCCGGCTCGAAGCGGGCGCCGGTCGTGAGGCTGCCGGCGGAGAGACGATCGGCCAGAAGTCCGGCATCTACCCCTGGCGCCCCAACTACTTCGAAGGGAGTCTCCGTGCCCCGGCCCTCCGACATCGTGGTTCCCTCCAGGAGACAGGTGCCGGGATAGATGAGGGTGGCGCTGAAGGACCGGAGCGCCGGTGAGGGAGGGACCCAGGGAAGGTCGGTCTGCGGCCAGAGCATTTCGCGCTTCCAGCCGGCGCACGGGATCACCGAGAAGTCCACGCCGATGTGTCGATGGGCAACGTTCCAGCGGGTCAGCTCCCCCAGGGTCAGGCCATGCCGCACCGGCACACGAGAGGCACAGACGTCACTCTCGATGCCCGGATCGGGCAGGTTTCCCTCGATCGCCATTCCGCCCAGCGGGTTGGACCGGTCCAGGAGGACAACTGGCACCCCGCGCGACCCGCACAGACGCAGCGTCTCCTGGACGGTTGCCGGATAGGTGTAGTAGCGGCAGCCGGCATCGGGGAGATCCACGATCACGCCGTCCGCGGTCTCCAGCGCCTTCTCCACCGGCTCTGGGTCGGCGCCATAGAGGCTCAGGACCGGCACGTCGCCGAGGGAGCTGTGCCCGACCTCGGCTCCGGCTCCGGCCGTTGCCTCCAGCCCGTGTTCGGGAGAGAGGTAGAGAGCGAGGCGATAGCCCGCGTCTCGCAGGGCGTCCCCCGACCAGGCGCCGTCTGCGGCTCGGGCAGCTCGATTCGTCAGGAGTGCCCAGCGGCTGCCACGGTCGAGGCTGATCTCACCGTCACGGACCCGATCGAGGCCGGTGCGGACGGCCGTCACTGGCGGAAACCGTGGTAGCGAGGATAGAGCCCCGGAATCTCGACGGGCAGCCGGCCCTCGGGTGCCTGCTCGCCGAAGAGGATGGCGGCGGCGGCTTCGGCAGATGCCGGAACGTCGCTGTAGGTGGCGATGAAAGTGGGCACGCGCGGGTAGGCGAGAAGGTCGAAGGGGTCTCCCAGGGCCACACTGATCACGTGCTTGCCGGCATCCAGGAGACTGTTGACCGTTTCCGCCTGCCAGCTCCGCCCCACGGCGTGAGACGAGCCCACCACCACGGTTCCTACCCCGTCCAGTCGGGCGGCGGTCTCCGCCGGGGACGTCTCGGGCGAGGCCAACAGGTGCGACAGCGACGGAACCCTGCGTGCCAGCGCTGCCGTCAGCGGTGGGAGGCCGGCTTCGTCTTCGACCTGCGAGCCCTGGAGACCGGAGAAGGTGACCACGCCAAGGTTGCCTTCTCCGCGTGCCAGTGGCAGGAGATCGGCGTCTTCCCGAACCAGAGTCACGCCGCGGCGTGCGATCTCTTCCGCCAGCGCCGTGCCCGTCCCCGGCATGGCCGCGCCGTAGCGGGTCGTTTCGCGGAGGCGAGCGATGCGGCTGCATGCCTCCTCCAGCCGCCGGGCCGGCACGGTTCCGTCCTCCAGCGCCCGTGCGACGGCGGTGAGCGAGTCCCTCTGCCGGTCGCTGCCGTGCGAGACCATGACCATGTCCGCTCCGGCCCGCAGGGCCCGCACCACGGCCTGCTCGGTGGCCATGAGGGACTGGATGGCGCCCATCTCCATGCTGTCGGTGATGATCAACCCGTCGTAGCCGGCGTCGAGGCGGGCGAGGCCCGCAACCGCCTCCGAGAGTGTGGCCGGGGTGGGCTCGCGGTCCAGCGCCGAGTACCAGACATGGCTGATCATGAAGGCCTCGACACCGGCGCGCATGGCGGCCAGGAAGGGGATGATGTCTTCTCCCATCAGCTGCTCGGGAGAGCGGGCGATGGCCGGCAGGTCGACGTGAGAGTCGGTGGGTGTGTCGCCGTGGCCGGGAAAGTGCTTGGCGGTGGAGGCGACCCCGGCGGCGCGGTGGCCCTCTACGAAGGCGGCGACAAAGCGGGAGGTGGCGCCGGGGTCGTCGGAGAAACAGCGGGTGCCGAGCACCGGGTTGCGATAGTCCCCCAGGAGATCGGCAACCGGGGCAAAGTTGAGATTGATGCCGAGGGCGGATAGCTCCTGGGCCATGACGGTCGAGGCGCGGCGGACGAGCGGCACGTCGCCGGTCGCTGCCCACCCCATCGGACTGGGCCAGTTCGTCACCACATCACGCAGCCGGTTGACCCGCCCGCCCTCATGGTCGATGGCGATGATGGCGTCCTCGCCCGCTGCCGCCCGAATCTCGGCGCAGAGGTTGCGCACCTGATCGGCGCTCTCGACGTTGCGGCCAAAGAGGAGGAAGCTGCGGACGCCCCGGGCGATGATCGCCCGGGTAGTGTCGTCGAGTGAGAGTCCGGGAAGGCCGATCATCATGACCGCGGCTGCCTGGTGTTCGAGCGTGTCAGTCATGTATTTTCTCCAGACATGTCCACAGCGCGCCGCACCGATCCTTCGGAGGCGCGCAAACGCCTGCGCGCCTCCTCAACCGGCACGTGGGACAGGATTGCCACGATGGCGGTCTTGACCTCGCCGCCGGACTCGCTCAATTGCTCGGTGGCAGCCCCGGCGTCCAGGCCGGTGACGTGCTGGACGATGCGAACCGCGCGCTCGCGCAGCTTGGAGTTGGTGGGGCGCAGATCGACCATGAGATTGCCGTAGGTCTTGCCCAGCAGCACCATGGCGCCGGTGCTGAGCATGTTCAGCACCATCTTGGTTGCCGTGCCGGCTTTGAGACGGGTCGAGCCGGCGATCACCTCGGGGCCAACCACCGGCTCGATGGCGACGTCCGACAGCTGTGCCAGAGCGCTGTCCCGGTTGCAGGTCAGCGAGACTGAGAAGGCGCCAAGAGAGCGGGCGTATTCCAGCGCGCCCAGGACGTAGGGGGTGCGGCCGCTGGTGGCGATGCCGACTACCGCGTCGCCAGCGCTGACGTGGACCGCTTCCAGATCGTCGCGGCCGGACTCCGGCCGGTCCTCGATCTCCTCCACGGCTCGGGTCAGGGCCCGCTTCCCGCCGGCGATAATGCCCAGCACCATCTCCGGCGGGGTGTTGAAGGTGGGAGGGCATTCGGCGGCGTCGAGCACGCCCAGCCGGCCGGAGGTCCCGGCGCCGACATAGATGAGGCGGCCACCGGTCCGGAGCCGGGCGGCGATGCCCTCGACTGCTTCGGCGACGGCCGGCAGCACCTCCCGCACCGCCTCGGCGACGCCGGCGTCTTCCGCATTCATGAGGCGCACGACCCCGGCGGCATCGAGGCGGTCGATCTCGGCGCTGGCGTCGTTGATGCTCTCGGTTGTCAGTCCACCAGGCGAAGCGCCTCGATCGGGCTCCATGCTCCCTCCCTACCAAAGATTGTTCGCATAAGGGACGGATAGTTGCGTCCGGGCACCAGCTTGCCCAGAATCACGGGGCGAGCGGCGCCGGTGCAGGCCGGGAGATTGCCGGGCAGGCCCAGGAGCGTCTCGTAGCCGAGCAGGGCGAAGGCTACCGCCTCCTTGGCGTCGCCCGGGATTCCAAAGTCCTCATGCGCGAGAATGCTCACGCTCGGCAAGCACCGTCTCAGCCCCTCCACCAAGGCCTGGTTGTGGGCGCCTCCACCGCTCAGGACCATCTCCTCGATCCCCGGCGGGCCGAAGCGCCGGTAGGCGTCGGCAATGCTCTTCGCGGTCAGGGCCGTAAGCGTCGCCATGATGTCTTCGGGCCCCGAACCGCTTTCCCTGCCTTGCGCGATGGCGTTCGCGGTGAAGGCATCGCCAAAGATCTCGCGGCCGGTTGACTTGGGAGGCTCGCGCCGAAAGTAGGGGTGTGCAAGCAACGACGACAGGAGATGCCCGTCGACATTGCCCGCGGCGGCATGGCGGCCATCGAGGTCGTACGGCTCACCGAACAGGAGACGTGCTGCCACATCCAGCAGTGCATTGCCGGGGCCGGTGTCGAAGGCATAGGGCTGCATGCCCGGGGCTACGAAGGTCACATTGGCGATTCCGCCGAGATTCTGAAGGGCGCGGACACGCTTGCCACCGAAGAAGAGGGCGTCAAAGTGTGGCACCAGCGGTGCTCCCTCGCCTCCGGCTGCCATGTCAGCCGGTCGGAAGTCTGCCGCGACCGTGACGCCGGTGCGCTCGGCGATGACGGCCGGCTCGCCCATCTGCAGTGTCCCCTTCGTTCGTCCCGGCTCGACGAGGTGGTAGATGGTCTGGCCGTGTGAGGCGATGAGGCCCAGATCGGGGATGCCGACCTCGCGGATAACCCGCTCGACGGCGCCGGCAAAGACCTCGCCGAGCGCGACATTCAGCTCGGTCAGCTCGTCGAGCCGCGCCGTGCCGTCCCGCCAGAGCCGGGCAAGGCGATCACGCAGTGCCGGATCCATCGGTTCTTCCCGGTAAGCCAGTAGGCGCAGCGCCGCCTCCCCGGGGAGCAGACCTGAGGAAAATTCGCACACGGCGACATCCACCGCGTCCGCCGACGTGCCGGAGATCATTCCGGCCACCCGCACTCCTGTCATCCCTCGCACTATAGCCGCGCCGCACTACACTCGGACCATGAAGCCGCTCATTCTCGCGGTTGACGGCGGGCAGACCGGCACGCGGGCGCTCCTGGCCCTGGCCGGCGGGCAGGTTGTGGGCCAGGGAGATGCAGGGCCGATCCGGCATCTCTTTGGGGACGGTGGCGACGAGGCGCAGGCCGCGATCGAGGCTGCTATTCAGGCTTCCTATGCCGCTGCGGCACTCGAGCCCGGGAGCGTGGCGGCGGCGGTCTGCGGAATCACCAGCATCCGCCCCGGCCGCCCGGAGACGGCCAAGGTAGAGGCGGCAGTTCGCTCGGTGGTGACGCCGGAGCGCGTGGAAGTGCTGCCCGATTACGTGACCAATCTGCTCGGCGCAGCCGGCGGTGCTCCCGGCGTGGTGGTAGTGGCGGGAGGAGGCTCGATCGCCTACGGCCGCATGACCGATGGGAGAGATGCGACGGCCGGGGGAGATGGCTACCTGCTCGGCGATGACGGTAGCGGGTACGACATTGGCCGGAGCGCGCTTCGCGCCGTGCTGCGGGCAGCGGATGGACGCGGAGATCCAACGGCTTTGATGGACAGCATCCGGGAGGTCTTCGGCGTGTCTGACGCTCAGGACATCAAGGATGTCGTCTATGCGCCGGGCTTCGCACGGGAACGGATCGCGGCCCTGGCGCCGCTGGTGGCCGGGGCGGCGGAGTCTGGAGACGCGGTTGCGATCGGACTTCTGGAGAGCGCCGGGGAGAGCCTGGCGCTGATGGCGGCAGCGGTGATTCGGAGCCTCTTTTCGCCGCGGGAGGTCGTGGCTGTGTACCCGACCGGCGGCGTCTTCAGATCCGGCCGGCTCCTGACCGGACCCTTCGAGGAGACGCTCCGCCGGGGCCGGCCGGGCGTGGAGATTCGAGAACCCGGGGCTCCGCCCGTGGTGGGCGCGCTCATCCGGGCATCACAGCTGGCCGGTTGCATCTCAACCGTTTCATCCGTTCACATTTCTTGACGCGTCCGGTAGGATGCAATGTGTGAAGCCGTCACCCTCCGCGTGCGACGAGAGCGGCGGCAATTCAGGCGAGGAGGAGAGTGTGAACAGACTCAGACTAGCGTCAGCGGGCATCGCGCTCGCAATCATCGGCATGATCGCGGTCCCCGACGTGAACGCGCAGCGTTCCGCCGCGACGCAGCATCCCTTCTACATCATCGGCAACATCTTTACCGGAGCGCCGATGAACTACTACAACACCCAGGGGCTGCCGTACGGATTGATGGACGCCATGACGCTCGGCATCGTCAAAAACGGCGTGGGCAATCCCAATGCCGCCTATCCTGGGCTGGCCAAGAGCTGGAGGCTCTCCAAGGATGGGCGGACGCTGACGGTCAACCTGCAGCCGAATGCCAAGTGGTCGGACGGCCAGGCATTCACCAGCCACGACGCGGTGGTGAGTGCCGAGATCGGCTTTGTCCGCGGAACCTACCAGGCCTTCTTTACCGGCTCGGTAACGGCCAAGGGCGCCCATACCGTCGTCTACAAGCAGATCAAGGGCGCGCATTTCCCGACCTTCACCCGGAGCGTACTCTCGCAGTACATCGCTCCGGCCCACATCTTTGAGAGCTTACTGCCCAGCGATATCCAGAGCACGATCGCCGCATCCCAGTACACCGGCAGCGATCCGGCCCTGGTTCAGAAGCAGAAAGCCGCTCTGGACAGCATGAAGAGCGTGGCCAACAAAATCAATGCCTTCTCCATGCCGCAGGACGTCTCTGCCGGCCCCTATGTGATGACGTCTCACAACCCCAGCGAGGCGATTCTGACCCCGAACAAGTACTTCTATAACCCGAAGGCAGCGCGGGTGAAGCAGGTCATCGTCCGCAACTACAACAACGATAACAACACCATCTGGAACTACATCCTGGGCGCCCAGGTGTACCAGGCGACCAGCGGCGGCCTGACGCCGGACGTGGTGACGCGCATGAAGGCCGTCCCGCACAACCACTACTACATCGTGCCCAGCACCACCTCGGCAGCGCTTTTCTTTAGCGAGAGCGTTTCGCCCTGGAACAACGTCAACGTGCGGCGCGCCATTGCCTACGTGATCGACCGCAAGAAGGTGCAGCGGACGGGTGAGCCGGTCAGCGGCACCTGGACGCAGTACCCGGCCGGCGAGGTCGATAGCGTGGTCAAGGCCTACATGGGCAAAAACCTGAAGCGGGTGAACAAGTACATGCCCAACAAGGCCAAGGCTACCAAGCTTCTGCAGCGGGCGCACTTCAAGAAGCAGGGTGGCAAGTGGTACCTGCCCAACGGCAGCCAGTGGAAGCTGACGCTCTGGACGATCAACGGGTTCAGTGACTGGATCGAGGCTGCCAACGAGATGCAGGCCGAGCTGAACGCGTTCGGCATCGATACCGACGTCCAGCTCGAGCCGTCCCTGGCGCAGATGGTCACCGACCGGGCGGCCGGCAAGATTGCCTTCGGCATGATCTTCGGCAGCGCCGCGGGTGGTCCCAACTCCTGGTTTGTCAGCTTCCGCGACGCGCTCTACGGCCCCAATGACGGCTGGAACATTGACGGCGGCAAGTTGCTCTACTATCCGACGTCGGCCACCGGCAAGGGAAACTTCTTTGGCATCCCGCCCACCGGCTGGAAGGTGAAGGGGTACGGCACTGTGAACCCGGGCGTGGTGGCCTACAAGCTCACCAAGACGTCCAATCGCAAGCAGATCAAGACCATGGTGCAGAAACTGCTGATGGCGACCAACCAGTACGTCCCGGAGATCACCCTCTGGAACTACGCGCAGAACGGCTTCGTCAACGACCAGTACTTCACCAACTACCCGATCGGGAGGAAGTATACGGTGCCAGCCTGGACCTGCTCCGGCTACGTGCCCGTGGTCGGATGCTGGGAGATGCTCGGCTTCGTGCGACCAAAGTAGTACAGACGCGATAATAGTGGGCCCGCGGTGGGGTACAATGCCCGCCGCGGGCCCACCGGCTCGCTGGAGGTTGCGGCTGTGCGAGGATTCCTGTTCCGGGTAGCGCGACGACTGGTTGCCGCCCTGGTCATGATCTGGGCCGTGGCGACCTTTACCTTTTTCCTGATCCGCCTCATGCCCGGTGATCCGGTCCTGGCCAAGATGGTCGAGCTGGAGCAGACCGGGATGCCCGAGGAGCAAGCCAAGGCGCAGGTCTCCTCGATGTACGGCTTTATTCCCCACGATCCGCTGCCGGTGCAGTACGTGCATTACCTGTGGCAGCTCTGCCACTTCGATCTGGGCGTGTCCATCGCCTATAGCGGTCAGCCGGTGACAACCATCATCTGGTCGGCGCTGCCCTACACGCTGGGCCTGGTGCTGACCGGCATCATCGTGACCTTTATTTTCGGGGTGATCGGCGGCGTCTTTGCCGCCATCAAGCGCGATTCGTGGATCGGCGGCAGCCTCTCCATCGTGGGCTCGATTCTGCACGGTGTCCCGCAGTTCATGGTGGCCGTCCTGCTGGTCTACTTCCTGGCTGCCCTCCATCCCATCTTCCCCATCGGGGCGCCATACGATATCACCATCAGCCCCGGGCTTAACCTGCACTTCCTGTCCAACGTGGCCTGGCATGCGGTGCTGCCCATCGCGGCCTTTGTGATTTCCGGCTTCGGCTTCTGGGCGCTGGCCATGAAGGGCAGCGTGGTGACGACCCTGGGAGACGACTTCATCCTGGCTTCGGAGCTTCGGGGGATCAAGCCCTCCATCCGCTTCCGGTATATCGCCCGCAACGCTTTTTTGCCCCTGTTTACCTATCTGGCCATCGCCATCGGCTATAGCTTCGGCGGGGCCATCTTCATCGAGAAGATCTTCGACTATCCGGGGCTCGGCAACCTGCTCAACAACTCGCTGGCATCCTATGATTACCCGGTGATGCAAGCGGCATTCCTGATGATCACGGTGGCCGTGATCATCTCCAACATCGTGGCCGAGGTCCTCTACACCTTTATCGATCCGCGCATTCGGACGGGAATCAGCTAATGGAAGCGATCGTCGCCGAAGAGCCCCAGAATATCTCAACGCCCGAGGCTGGCGCGCCCTCGCCGGTACGGCGTCATGCCTCGATCTGGGGCGTGGCCCGGGATGTACTTCTGCACCGCCCCACCGGCATGCTCGGGTTCCTGCTGCTGGTGGTGTTCGGCCTGATGGCGCTGTTCGGGCCCATGCTCTACCCCGAGCACCTGGCCACGGATCCCTTCAACGCCTTCGCCGCGCCGTCGTGGAGCCACCCGCTGGGGACCGACTTCGACGGCACCGATACGCTGGCGCTGATCGTTACCGGCTCGCGCTACGTGCTGCTCTCAGCCTTTCTGGCCGGGTTCTTCACCGCCGCCTTCGGCAGCGTGACCGGCCTGACGGCGGGGTATTTCCTGGGATTGGGCGATTCCCTGCTGATGAAAGTGGCGGACTTCGTCCTGACGATCCCGGCCTTTCCGCTGCTGGTGGTGCTCTCGACCATCTGGAAGTTCGGCGATCCGGTGTCCATGGGACTGGTGCTGGGCATTATCGGCTGGGGTGCCCTTGCTCGTGCTATCCGCGCGCAGGTGCTCTCTTTGCGCGAGCGGACCTTTATCGAAGCGGCGCGGGGCCTCGGTTTCTCGTCGTTCCACATCATCACCCGCGAGATCCTCCCCAATCTCGGCTCCTACATCGCCATGAAGTTCCTGCTGGCGGTCACGGGCGCCATGTATGCCTCGGTGGGCCTCTTCTTCCTGGGCGTCCTGCCCTTCAAGGTCAACAACTGGGGCGTGATGCTCAACTTCGCCTTTACGCAATCCGGCGCCATGTACACACCCAAGGCGCTGCCGTATCTACTCTCTCCGCTCTGTGCCATCTTGCTGGTGACGCTGGGCGTGGTGCTCTTCCTGGACGCGGTCGACGAGATTCTCAATCCGCGGCTGCGGAGGCGTTGATTGGCGACCTCCGCGGCGCCCCGGGGGGCACAGACCGGAAACGCCTGCGCCATCCGCGACCTGACCGTGGTCTACCGGGTGGAAGGGAAGGAGTATCCGGCCGTCCGCGAGGTTGATCTGGACGTGGTGGCCGGGGAGATTACCGCGGTGATCGGGGAGTCGGGGTCGGGCAAGACCACCCTGGCCATGGCCATGCTCAACGCGGTTCAGCCACCGGGTCGCATCGCCTCCGGCTCCATCGAGTATCCCGAGGTCGGGGATGTCCTGACGTTGCACGGTCGTGCCCTGCAGCGAGTCCGCGGCGACTACGTCAGCATGGTCTTTCAGACCTCTCAGAACTCGCTGAATCCACTGACCCGGATAGGAGCGCAGGTGATGGATCTGGCGCGGTCGCACGGGCATCGCGACAAGAGAGCAGTTCTCAAGGAAGCGGCGGCGCTCTGCCGGCAGATGTCGCTCGATCCCGACCGCGTCCTGACTGCCTACCAGCACGAGCTTTCGGGCGGAATGCGGCAGCGGGTGGGAATCATGCTGGCGCTGGTACTGGGGCCACGTCTGGTACTGCTGGATGAGCCGACCACCGCCCTGGATGTCCTCTCACAGTCCGAAGTGCTGCAGATTCTTCGCGACCTGCAGCGCGAGCGTCAGTTCAGCGCCCTGCTTATCACCCACGACATGGGCGTGGTGGCGGAGCTGGCCGATAGGGTGGCGGTGATGTATGCCGGCCGCGTGGTGGAGCGGGGCCGCACCCCGCTGGTATTGACCAACCCTCAGCACCCCTATACGCGGTCGCTGATCCAGTCCATCCCGCGGCTGACCGGCGATCTGGACGAGGTCCGCCCGCTGCCCGGTCTGCCGCCGTCGCTGACCACCATTCCGCGGCAGGGCTGCGTCTTCCGCGACCGCTGTCGCTACCATCCGGCCATCGCCGACACCCAGGAGCCGGCCATGCAGAGCACCGAGCCCGACCACTGGTTCGCCTGCCATCTGGGAGGCAAGCTGGATGATTGAGGTGGTCGATCTCCACAAAACCTATGCCGGCCGCGGCGGTATGTTGAGCAGCGATTCGGTGCGGGCGCTGCGAGGCGTCTCCGTGAGCGTGCCGGATGCCGGAACCCTGGCGCTTCTGGGCGAATCAGGATGCGGAAAAACCACGCTGGGCCGCATTCTGGCCGGCCTGGAGACGTACGACAGCGGTGACATCATCATCGACAGCGTCTCGGTGAACAGCCTGGGACGGCGTGAGCGGGCGCAGATCTTTCAGAAGGTGCAGCTGATCCACCAGGACCCCTATGCGGCGTTGAATCCGGTTCGGACTATCGCCCAATCGCTCATGTCGCCGCTGGCGCTGCAGGCCTCGCGCTCCGGGCAGAGGAAGGCCTGGATCGCGGCGCGGGCGCGAGAGCTGCTACAGCTGGTCGGCCTCGATCCCGAGGAAGTGCTCCACAAGTACCCCCACAACCTCTCGGGTGGGCAGCGGCAGCGGGTGGTGATTGCCCGGGCGCTGACGGTCGAGCCGACGGTGCTGATCGCCGACGAGGCGGTCTCGATGATCGACGTCTCGTTGCGGCTGGGCATCCTGCGGCTGCTCAACGATCTGCGCGAGCGGCTGGGGATCGCGACGATCTTTATCACCCACGACGTGGCCGCGGCGCGCTTCGTGGCCAATGCCGGCAAGACCTGCGTCATCTATCGCGGCGAGATCTTCGAATACGGCTCCAGCGAGAGCCTGATCGCCACGCCGGTCAATCCCTACACGCAGTCACTCCTCAGCGCCGTCCCGGTGCTGATAGGGCTGGAAGTACCGGGCCCCGACCGCTTTATTCCCATGGAAGCGATCGAGGCGGACACGGCCACGAGCGGCTGCCTCTTTCACGGACGCTGCCCCTTCGCCACCGACACGTGCGCGCAGCAGCATCCCGACCTCTTGCCCATCGACGAGCTGCAGCGGCTCAACCGCTGCTTCTACCCGGCCATCCGCCACGTGGTCGCCGTTCCGGCCCAGGGGCCAGGAGACCCCGTTCCCACATGATCGATCGCCGTACCTTTCTGACCGGCTCGCTGACACTCGGCGCCGCGGCCACCGGCTTGCCGCTGACGCGCGCATTCGCCGCTTCCAGAGCGCCCACCAGTCTCCGCCAGAAGGTGGAACAGCTCTTTATCATCAGCTTTGCCGGCAAGACGGCCGGCTCGACCATCCTCTCGCTGCTGGAGAACCACGCCTTCGGCGGCGTGATCCTCTACGAGCGGAACTGTGGCTCCGCCACCCAGATCCGCACGCTGCTGAGCGAGCTGCAGGCCACCTCGCGCTATCCCCTGCTGGTCTGCGCCGACCAGGAGGGCGGGAAAGTGGTCCGGATTCACCACGGCGCCCCGGTCTTTCCCTACGAAGCGGTGTACGGACAGCAGGGCTCGACGACCCGTGTGTACGCGGATGCAACGGCAACAGCTCGGGCGCTCAAGAGCCTGGGTCTGTCGATGGATCTGGCGCCGGTGGTAGACGTGCTCTCCAATCCCACCAGCCCTATCGGGCAGCGTTCCTACGGCCCGCACCCACAGCTGGACGCCAACCTGGCGGTGGCCGCGATTCAGGGCTACCAGCAGCACGGGCTGGCGGCAACCGCCAAGCACTTTATCGGGCTGGGCCATACCTCGATCGACTCGCACGCCGCCCTGCCCACGGTCCGCCTCTCGCTGAATCAGCTGGAGAAGAACGACCTCATTCCCTTCCGCGCCGCCATCCGGGCGGGCGTCTCCAGCATTCTGGTGGCGCACGTGGCGCTGCCGAAGATCGACCCGGTGTTCCGGCCCGCCTCGCTGTCGCCCACCATCATGCAGGGCGTTATCCGCGGGCGGCTGAAGTTCAAGGGCGTCCTGATGACCGACAGCCTGATCATGGGCGCGCTACCCAAGGGGCAGGAGCCGCAGGCGGCGGCGGAGGCGTTCGCCGCCGGAGCCGATGTCCTGCTTCTGGCCGGCAACGTGAATATTTCCTCGGCAGTGTTCGAGGAGGCGATTGATCGGGTGATGGCGCTGGTAACGAGCGGAAAGGTTCCAGAGAGCCGGGTGGACGGATCGCTGGGGCGGGTGCTGGCGCTGAAGCAGCGTTACCCGGCGGTGCGGATCTCGCTCAGGTAAGTGCGGCCGGAGGACCTCGCCGATATCCTCCCGCTACTGCCCGACTCCTGGGCGGTGTTGGGGAGACGTGTCTTCGTGGGTGGCGTTGCCGTCGAGGACCTGACGCGGGAGTACGGAACGCCGCTGTACATCTACGACGAAGCGACGATTGACCGTGGAGTAGAGGATGTGTTCCGGGCGCTGGAGCCGCTGAATGCGTCGGTGTCGTATGCGGCCAAAGCCTGCTCGACGCCGGCAGTGCTGCAGATTCTGGCCGAGGAAGGGCTGGGGCTGGATGCGGTCTCGCTGGGTGAGATGGAGCTCGGGGTACGGTCGGGCTTCGCGCCGGGCCGGATCCATCTCCACGGCAACTGCAAGACGCACGAGGAGCTGGAGGCGGCGGTGCGGCTAAGAATACGGGCCGTGGTGCTGGACAACCTGGAGGAGATCGAGCGGCTGGAGCGGATTTGCGGGGCGGCCGGCAAGGAGATCGCGGTCATGCTGCGGCTGACTCTCCCCTTCGAGGCGGAGACGCACCCGGCGGTGCAGACGGCGGGTGTTGGCAGTAAGTTCGGCTTCCTGCACGGCGAGGAGGAAGAGGCGGAGGCACTGCGGCGGGTTTCTGGGAGCGGGTGGCTGCGTCTTATGGGGCTGCATACCCACATGGGCTCGCAGATTGCCGATCCGGGGATCTATGTCAGGGCGCTTGCCGTGCTGGCCGAGATGGCCGAATCGCTGGCCCGATCCGGCGTGGAAATCCAGGAGATCAATCTTGGCGGCGGTTGGGCGGTGCCATATGTGCCTGGCGCCCCGCAGCTGAGTGGGGAGCAGGTGGCCGATGCTCTTGGCGGAGCTCTACCGGAGAACAGAACCTGGAGGCTCGGTGTCGAGCTGGGCCGGGCGCTGGTGGCGCGGGCGGGCGTGGCGGTGTACCGGATCGGGTCGATCAAGCGACGCGGCGAGAGGCTGATGGCGGTGGATGGCGGCATGGGCGATAACCCGCGACCGGCGCTCTACGGCTCCGCCTATGCCGCCATTTCGGTCGAGCATACCCTCTCGCCCGACGTGGGACCGGCCGAGATCGTGGGCCGGTACTGCGAGTCGGGCGACGTGCTGGCACGGAATGTTCCGCTGCCAGAGGTGACTGCAGGTGAGCATCTGCTGGTGCCGGTGTCCGGGGCCTATCAGCTCTCCATGGCCAGCAGCTATAACGGCGTGCCGCCGCCTGCGGTTGTTCTTGTCGGAAATGGGCAGTGCCGATTGGTAGCCGGACGGGGAGGCCCTCAGGTGATCGGGGGCACCATACCCTGACGGGCTCGCTGCTCGATTTCGCCCGTATAGCCTGAGCTCGCCAGCCGGCCTGGAAGGCATCGCGGCATGGTCCTATTGCCGCCTGCCTGCTTGTCCATCAATCCTCTGTGTATAGCGGACAAATATCATTGCAACTCGCATATGTCCGTCCGGAGGGTCTACAGTCGGGGCGGATGGTGCAGAAAACAGCGGGCGCGGCACCCTCCGCCGAGACCTATCCCACGCGGCATGTCGGCTTCCGGCAGCAGCTGCTGCTGGCAGCCTATTGGTTCTCGCTCAGCTTTGAAGGCGGCGCGCTGCTGGGGGTAGCGGTTCCGGCGCAGCTGTTGGGGCTGACCTCGAACGCGGAGAAGGCGTGGGTGCTGGGGGTGCTGGGCAGCACCACGTCTCTGGCCGGGGCGGTGGCACAGCCGGTGGCCGGGATGCTGAGCGACCGCTCCACGTTTCGCTGGGGACGGCGCCGGGGCTATCTGGTGGGAGGGGCGATCGTGAACGTGATGGGACTGGGCGTGATGATCCGCTCCGCCTCGCTTCCTGCCCTCTTTGTCGGGCTGCTGCTGGCCATGCTCGGGAGCAGCGTCAGCGCCGCCGCGTATCAGGCCTATCTCCCTGACCACGTGCCGCCCGAGCAGTATGGCGAGGCCTCCGGCTACGTGGGCGCGATGACGATGCTGGGTACCCTGGCAAGCTTCGGTATGGCGGCACTCCTGGTCGCGCCGCGCATGGCCTCCCCCTTCTATGCCGCGACCGTCGTGGTCGTGGTGGTTGGAGTTATCCTCACCGCTGTCCTCATCCCCGACCGCGTCGGACGCCCTCTCGCCCGCGTCTCCTGGCGCGAGGTCTGGCTGGCGCCCTTCCGCAGCCGGAATTTCGTGCTGGTGTTCGTGACCCGCGCCATGATGATGCTGGCGCTCTACGCTCTCTTTACCTTCATCGAGTACTACGTCCGCGACGTCCTGCACGTCACCGAGTTCATCCGTGGAGCGGCGGCGATCGCGGGGGTGGCGACGTTAACCGCTGTTGCCGGGGGCGTACTGACCGGCTGGCTCTCCGACCGCATCGGCCGCAAGCCGATCGTGAGCGCGGCGGCGGCCCTGATGGCGGTGGTGCTGGTGGTCATGGCCACGGTGCATGACCTGAATGTGGTGCTGGGAGCGGGAGTGGTGTTTGGCGTGGCGCTGGGCGCGTTCTCGGCGGTGGATTGGGCGCTGGCCATTGATGTCCTTCCCAGCCGTGACTTCATTGCCAAGGATCTCGGCATCTGGGGCATCTCCACCAACCTGCCGCAGACACTTGCGCCCTTCCTGGGTGGCGCGGCGCTGGCGCTGCTGGCACCGTTTGGCCCGTCAGTCGGCTATGGCGCGCTCTTTCTCTCCGCCGCCGTCATCGCCGCTGCCAGCGGCGTGCTCGTCTGGGCGCTCCGCGGGATTCGCTGATCCGTAGCGGCTCAGCAGCTCATCCACTCCCATCCAGGCCTCACCCAGCCGATAGTGAGCGGAGCGGCCGCGCAGGAGGTGGTCGAGCCCGTCGGCACGGTAGATGACCATGAGAGACAGCATGAAGAGCCGCGCGCCCCAGGTGCGGAGCGTGGAGGGCGACGCGCGGACGTGAAATCCGAGGCGGGCCATGGCCGGGTAGATGAGGGTCTCGGCCCAGACGGCACGGGTATCTCCGGGAAGGCTGCCCTGTTCCATGCGCGCCGCCAGGGCGCGGAGATCGGCGCGTGTCTCGGCCAGCACCGCCAGCGCCAGGTCTTTATCATTCACCACACGCTCGCTGATCGCGCCCACGATCCGGTTGTCGAAGTGGAGGACGATTACCAGGTCCCCTCGCCGAACGGGGCGCCGGCCCTCGAGTGGCAGATCGGCACGCGGCAGCGGCGTGACCTCGAAGCGAATCATGCCGCCCGGCTGGATGTGCCGGATGACATGGCCGCGAGACAGCAGATATTCGACCAGCGGAAAGACCCGGAGCAGGCCGCGCGCGCGGCCGTTGCCGCTGGCGCCGAAGGGCGTGCGTCCCAACCGAAGGACAAGCCGGACGAGCGGAGATTCTGGTGCGGGCATGGTTCTACACACACTATCCCGTCGCTTCATGGGACCGGGATGCACCCATTCCCAGATTCTTCAATACCCTTCCGTACCGGCTCGACTGATTGTTACCCGTTCGCATCTGCCCGATTCGTCGTTCCCATGTGTACTGATCCGATTGATCGTTGCCCCTTTGTTCTGGTCCGATTGATCGTTTCCCTTTTGTAGTGGCCCGATTTATCGGGCATCGGGGGAGCACGCGATGACGGCGTCCAGCCGTCAGACGCGTGCGGCATAACCCGGGTGGTTCATCATCCCCCGCACGGTCGAATACCTCTGGCCGCATGGCATCCAATGGTTCCTCGATCGCTCTGGGTCTCGCCGCGCGCATCGACCCGCTGCACGCGGGGCTCGCTCGCTACCCGAAAGCCCGATGAATCGGGCAACTACAAGGGTGTGGAGATCAGCCGGGTCACTGCGCGGGGGTATCGATGAGTTGTGGTGGTGGTGCGGGTGATTACGAATGGGAACGGATGAATTGGGCCGACGCAGACGGGGAATTACCGGATGGTGAAGGTTGCGGTGCCGGTGGCGGAGGATGAGCCGAGGGTGCAGGTGACGCTGGCATGGCCGGTACCGCCCACCTTGCTGCCCTCCTGCCAGGCCCATTCCACTGTGCCGGAGGAGCCGACGAGGCGGGTCTCGCCCAGGACGCGAGCACGGGAGACGTAGCCGTCGGGGTAGGTCACTTTGACGCTGCAGGTGGCGCCGCGTTTGCTGGCGGCACGGATGGTCAGGGAGTCACCGCGGCTGACGGTACCGGGCGAGGTGGTGACGGTCACATGGAGCGGGCCGGAATAGGACGACGGCGGAGGCGGTGGGGAGGAGGCGTTGGCTTTCCAGTCGGCGGAGAAGGCACGCTCGACGATGCCGGCCAGGGCACGGTCGGTGCGGATGATGCCGACCTCGCGGTTGGAGTCGAGGGAGGTGGAGGAGATGTTCTCAGAGCCGATGAAGACGTGGCTGTTGTCGGCCACGATGGCTTTGGCGTGGACGTACGGCCGGGTCATGATGGTCACAGCGATGCTCTTGCTCCGGAGCGTGTCGACGCCGCCGCTGGTTTCCGATGTGATCAGACGCACCCGGACGCCTCGCTTCCTGGCGGCGATTAGATGGGCTTCCACCCCGGTGTCGTTGACCTCTTCAGCGTAGAGGTCGAGGTTGCGCCGGGCGGAGTCGATGAGGCTGTCCAGGCGGGCGCGCGAATTGTAGGGACTGATGACCAGATCGCCGTACTTGACCGACGGGCGCTTCCGCTTCCAGTCAGCGTCGAAGATGGCGGCCAGGGCGTGGGCATCGTCCGGCTGCCGGTCGATAGCCCCGAACTCACGGTTGCTCTCGATGCCGCTGTAGCTCAGATTGAGGGTAAAGATGCCCGCCACCTGACCATCCACCACCATCGCTTTTTCATGGGTGTAGGTAAAGGCGGACTCGTTGGCCCAGCGCACGCTCACACCCACGGCCCGGAGGGCGTCGTAGGCGGTCCGTGCCGAGGAGGGACTGCCGCCGTAGGGGTGTTCTTCCAGCAGGACGCGCACCTGCACCCCGTGTCCGCGGGCAGTGCCGAGGGCATTGATGACGGATCGCTCCGTCAGGAGATAGATTTCCAGCCGGATGGAGTGTTTCGCCGACCGGATCAGCTGGAGCACCGGCTGCAAGCCGGAGCCCGGCTCGACGAAGAAGGAGACCGGGCTTTGCGCCTGCGCGGGCCGCAGCATCAGGCAGGTCAGGAGGGTGACCACGCCGATGAGACGTATTGCGAGCCGCATGCGCTACCCGGCAGCCGTTGCCAGCGGCATGCCCGGCCACTCCGTCATGGGCTGGGTCGAGCGCACCACGTGCATCCCGGCGGCTTTGAAATCGGCGAAGGCGGTATCCGCCTGCTCCGTGTAATCCACCACGCCGGGGATCACCACCGGCGAGGAGCAGTCTTCCAGCAAGTAGACCTTCTCCACCAGCCGCGGGGATTCCGCCCGGATATGAGCCAGCAGGTCGTGAATGGTCCAGGCCAGGCAGTGGCTCTTGGCCTCGCCCGCGAGAATCACGGCGTCGTAGCGCAGCAGCTCCTGCATGAAGGTCACATTGCGCTCGGCCAGCGGCGCGCCATCCGGCCCTTCCAGGACTTCCGGCTGCAGGACGGAGTAGTTCTCGGTCAGGGGGTTGTCTCCCTTGACCTGGAAGACGGGCTGAGTGTTGCGCACCATGCCGTGGAAGAAGGCCGCCTCCTCCAGGGAGGACACCAGCGCATGGCCAATACCCCCGAGCATGGCGTGATAGGGCCAGATGGTCAGCTCGTACTTGCCTCCGCGCTCCAGGGATGTCACATAGTGCAGCGCCACCCGCTGTAGCCAGCCCAGGTCGTCGTGGAGGCTTGCCGCCACCGCCGGGTTGACGCGCCAGCGGCCCGATGCCACGTCCTGGGTCGAGATGGAGGTGTAGGGGGCCGGATGATGGCCGCCGGCGTCCACCCAGAACACGGGGTGGAAGATCTGAAAGGCCTCGTGGGTGTCCATGGTGGGGGCGATGGCGGTGATGGAGCCGAGATTGCGGTAGATGAACTCGCACAGGCGGCGCACATCGCCCACCGCTCCCATCCCGTCACGTCCGGCGACGAAGAGCTCGAAGCCGGGGATACAGAAGGTGTTCTGCATGTCCACGGCGATGAGAAGGATCCGGGGGATGTCGCTTGCCGCCGGACCTACCGCGTGCTGCCGTGCCCAGGCCTGGGCCGAGCCGGCCACCGCCTCATAGGGCACGCGCCAGACGGAGTCGACGGTATCGGGATCGAAGTGCGGGGGCAGTGGCAGCGGCGCATTCATGCGCCACGATTGTACGGCCTCTAGCCGACGATTTCCGCCAGCCGATCCACCTGATCGACGTCGGGCGTGGTGGGCCAGAGGAAAATCTCGTCGGCCCCGGCCTCGGCGAAGGACTGCACGACGCCGCGGATGGCATCGGGGGTGTCGGGAAGATGCTGGGCCATCTGACCACCCATCTCCTCGCCGTAGTAGCGCTTGATGTACTGGCCGCCGCGCTCCTTGCCGTTCTGGCCCAGGGCGTAATAGGCGCTGCCGTACAGGCGGAGCTTGCCCTCGCGGCCGGCATCCTTCCAGACCTGTTCGGCGATGCGGTACAGCGGAGCGGCCATAGCGGCGGGCAGGCCGCCGGAGATGTAGCCGCTTCCCCAGCGGGCCACGCGCTTGATGGCGGCTTCGCCGTAGCCGCCCAGGACGATAGGCGGACCGCCCGGCTGGGTCGGCTCCGGTCCCACCGGACCGACACCCTCGACCGCCTCGCCGCGCCAGACGGCGTGGAAGAGCTCCAGCTCGCGGTCGAAGCGTTTGCCGCGATTGTGGAATCCCATCCCGGTAAACTGGAAATCATCCTCCCGTGAGCCGACTCCCAGACCGAGCGTCAGGCGCCCATTGGAGAGACGGTCCAGGGTTGCCGCCTCTTTGGCCAGCACCCCTGCGTTACGGAGTGGCGCGAGCAGGACAGTGGGCATCAGCCGAATGCGCTCGGTGACCGCGGCGGCGGCGGAGAGGGTGACGATGGGATCGAGATTGGGGAAGACGAGACGGTCGATGATGCCGAGACTGCGGAACGAGGCGGCATCAGCGCGCCTGGCCCAGTCAAGAACCTGCTGCCGCGTTGTACCTGGAATCGTTGCCGGCAGTCCAATAGAGATGTCCATCTCAGCCCCTCTTGTTAATTTAGACCTAAACTATCCTATATCGTAGCATTGGCCGGAGACAACGTCGGCGGTGCCGTCGGGCCGAATCGGATCGGCGGATGCGGCACCGCCCACCGTCCGCAGGGGCGGCAGACGTAGAAGCGCAGGTCCCCGAAGATGATGTCGGGTGCCAGGACGTCACCGCAGCGACAACACGTCAGCGCGCTCGATTCCTCATGGGTGCGGGCGAGCTTGGTGACTGCGCTGTCGTTGGGGGCGCTCATATTTTTTCCTCCCTGGTGGTCCGGGCAAATAAAAAAGCCGGCTGGTCGTCAGCCGGCTTGCTCGTTGCTGTGGGCGGGTTGCTAGGAAGATTCCTCGCCAACAGAGCACGGGCACTGGTGCCGGCCGCCGGGCCGACAACAACAGGAAAGCGCCGAGATAAATCTGTTGGTTGACATTGCGGTCAGACTATGTCACGAATATGAGGAGCAGCGCAAGCCCAGGAGGCATGAACGGGGTCTTATTCTGCCGATTTATCGAGCGTGTGCTAGGTTGAATTTGCTAGGTCAACTGCACCCGGCGGTCAACTGAGCCGGGGCGAAGGCACCGCGGTACCGTCCGCTGGACGTGAATCCGGTGCCGGTGTCCGGAGGAGTGACGCATGGTCGTTCCCGGAGAAGACAGCAGCGACGATCCACCCCGGTGGTGGCGGATGGTGCGGCCCTGCCGGATGGCTGCTCAGGACGTGCCGGTTCGGGACCAGGAGGCCCCGGAGTATTGGGGCGGCCGCTCGCCGCCGTCCGGCACCGGACGGTATGCGCCTGCCGATCAATCTGACGATCGTCCAGGCGTGGATAGACGCGAAGTTGTAGGAGGAGAAACGCATGCCTTACGCGCAATTCAGACGCCTCGTCATATTCGTGGCGACAGCAGCCGTGGCCATTTTGCCGTTTGCCGTCCCCGCGGCTCATGGCAGCTCGGCGAGTGCCGCCCCCAAGGTGACGTTCCTGGGTGGCTGGGGAGCCGGCGAGCAGACCGACTTCAAGGCCATCCTGAGCTACTGTAACCAGCACTACAACGTCAACGTGCAGTACCAGTACGCGCCGGGTGGTGCTGTGGATACGCAGCTGGCCACACAGGTCCAGGGCGGTAACCCGCCGGATCTGGCGGCGCTGTCGGCACCGTCCGAGGTGCAGCAGTACGTCAACGGCAAATCGATCGTTCCACTGACGTATCTGAACAACGGCAAGTTCAAGAGCCAGTACTCCCCGTTCTGGCGGCAGCTGGGGACCTTCAGCGGCAAGCTCTACGTCCTTTACATGAAGGCGGATGTCAAGTCGCTGGTCTGGTACTCACCCAAGAAGTTCAGGACGGGTAACTACCGGATCCCCAAGACGTGGTCGCAGCTGTTGACGCTGAGCCACCAAATGGTCAACCACGGCAAGCAGCCGTGGGCGTTCGGCGTGGGCGGCTCGCCTGCCTCACCCTGGACCTTGACCGACTTCCTGGAGAATGTCTTCCTGAACCTGTACGGTCCCCGGGTGTACAACGACTGGATCGCCCACAAGTTCCCCTGGACCAATGCCAAGGTGAAGACGGCGTTCCAGTACATGCGCCAGATCATCGGCAACAACAAGTTCATCGCCGGTGGCAGGGCGCGCGCGCTCAGCCAGGCATGGGACGCAGCGGCCAAGCAGATGGTGGTTGACCCGAAGGCAATGTTCTTCCAGGAAGCGACCTTCGTCGGCGCCGGTCTGCGGACTGACCTGCCGAAGGCCAAGCCGGGCAGGGACTACAACGCCTTTGCCTTCCCCTCGATCAAGAAGTTCTCGGCCACCCCGGTCGAGGTCGGCCCGAACGGGATCATCGCTTTCAACAACAACGCCGGGACCAAGGCGGTGATCCGCTGCCTGGCCGACCCGAAGGCGCTGGCGCAGTGGGCCAAGTTGGGCGGCTACATCTCGCCCAATAACGCGCTTCCGCAGAGCGACTACCCGGACCCCATCGCCAAGATGGCGGCCAAGATGCTGGCCAAGGCCGGGAAGCAGAACCTGGTAGTCGGCGATGCCTCCGACCTCATGCCTGCCGCTCTGGGAAGTGGGTTCCTTTTCACCGAGCTGCAGAAGTGGTTCCAGAACCCGAGCCAGAGCAACACCCAAACCATCCTCAAGGATCTGGAGAACGAGGCCAAGAAGGACTACAAGTAAACCTCGAGGTCGCATTGGAGGTTCATGTCAGGAACGGCTACACGTAGATGACGGGGTG
>JAICWV010000024.1 GCA_025966365.1 Chloroflexota bacterium
CAGGTTCCAGCAACGCAGGTTTCGGCAACGCAGATCTCGGTCAACAACGACCCCCAAAACCCGTACACAGCCGGGATGAAAGAGCTTCGCGGGCACAACTTTTCGGCGGCGGCACGGCACTTCCAGCAAGCCATCAATAAGCATCAGAACACGGCTGGAGCCTATGCCGGCCTCGGCAACGCGGATCTCCGGCTCGGAAAGTACGCGGACGGGTACAAAGCGTACGTGAAAGCAGCGGCCATGCAGCCGAACAACGCCAACAACCTCTACGGAGCGGCGCTGGCCGCCTACACCTCCAAACAATTTCCGGACTCCATCCGCTACGCCACGCAGTACATCCATCTCCGGCCGCGGATCGCCGCGGGGTACCACCTGCGCATGCTGGCCAACGACAGTCTGGCCCGCCCGAAGCCACAGCTGGCAGATGCCCGGGCCATCGCGCGCCTGGATCCCAGGGATCCGCAGGCCTATAACGATCTCGGCATCGCCTATGGGAACAACAAGAAGTACACGAAATCCATGGCAGCCTTCGCCAGGGCTATCGCTCTCGACCGCAAAAACTACAGCTTCTACTTCAACCGTGCCGTGATTGAAAACATCATGAAGGACCGGGCCGCGGCTCTTGCCGACATGCAGAAGGCAAAGAAACTCGCACCGACCGCTTCGACCAAAGCCGCCATCAGCGCCCTCGAGCGCCGGATTCAAAAGGGCAAGTAGTCGACCGCTGTTACACCCGGCCCGATGCGAGCGTTAAGTACAAGGAGTCCATTGTTGTCCAGGTCCTTTGCTGCCCTTACCTTCGTTCTGTTTGCCGCCGTGGCGCTTTCCGCGTGCGGCAACCCCGTGTCTGCCCAGAATCCAGCGGCCACCGTCAACGGCACCGATGTGTCCATGGCCGCCTACAACAAAGAGCTGCGGTTCGAGCTGAACCAGCAGGAAGACAAGCTGGGCCTGAATCCCTGCCGGGCCAAAGGGCTGGGTCCGGTCTGCGACCAGGTGAAGAAAACCGCACTCGACACCCTGATCGACGTCGTTCTGGTCAGAGACTACGCTGTCAAACATCACCTGGTCGTGCCTCAGTCCTCCATAGATCGGCAGTGGGCCATCATCTACAAGCAGGACTTCCACAATCAGCACGCGGTGCTGGTCGCCTATGCCAAGCGATTCGGCTGGACGCCGGCCGACGTCAAGCGGAAGACGGCGGAGCAGCTGCAACAAGACGCGGTCATGGTGCAAATGACCAAGAACATGCCGGTGCATGCTCCCGCCGTGCGTCTGAGCAAGATCGATGTGAAAACGCAGGCAGACGTCAGCGCCGTCAAAGCCGCGCTTGCACATGGACAGAGCTTCACGCAGGTAGCGGCCACACTGAGCCGGGACAAGAAGTCCCTATGCAGCCAGGTGGGTTGCGGCGATACCGGCTGGCTTCCGACCGCGTTCGTGCCCCCCGGGGATAAAGCGGTGCTCACCGCCCGGATCGGCCAGGTCGTCGGCCCGTTCGCCGGTCAGCAGCTCTACGAGCTGATCCAGGTCACGGGGCGCAATCCCCACTACGCTCTCACGGCGCAACAGATTCTTCGCTTCCGGCAGCAAAAGCTGGTGACCTGGCTCAGCAAGCAGGAAAAGCGCTCCAGCATCCAGCGGAACGTGAGCGTGTGAGCGGACGGAGACTGGGAAGAAGGATCGCGCGTCTCCTGGCGGCGGCTGTGCCGATGTGCCTTCTTGCGTCCGGGTCCGCCTCGGCAGGCCGCGGGAGCTCGTTGTCTCAGTTGCACGTCACCCCGGCCGAGGGACATGCAGGGAATCTCATCGACCTCTCCGGGTCCGGCTTCCCTGCCTTGACGCACCTGAACATACTCATGGCCTGCCCGAGCTACCAGGCAGAAAACGCCGTCCGGCTGGGAAACGTGGTCATCATGGCGGGTCCCACCAGCAACGCCCGGGGCCAGTTCTCGGGGTTCCTGTTTCGCGCCATCCATCTGCATGGGATCCCATTTTCGACCTGCCTGATCCAGGCAAGCGTGGGAGATAATCCCTTCGGTGTGGACGTCCCGGCCGTGTACTTCATCCAGCAGTTCGGGAAGGCGCTCAAGCTCACCCACTGCCAGCAGCGGCTTTGTGTCCAGCAACTTCGCGTGCAGCCGCATCAAGTGCGCTCGGGGTACGATGAAACGATCAGTCTGCGGACCTGGCCGGGAGCCACGGTAACCACCACCTACACCTATCCCGACAACCGGCAGACAGTCGACTACCACCGCGCCGGCTGGACGGGCGCTATCCGCTGGACCAAGCGGATTGCAGCCCCCACTGCAACGGGGGCAGTGGAGGTCAGGGCGACTGCCGCGCTCGGCCCCATGACAGGCGTCAAAACTGTAAAGTTCACCATCGTTCACTAGGAAAGGGGAAGGAATAGTGAGAAACACGTTCACGGGAAGAAAACGATACGGCCTGATTGCCGCGGCGCTGGCAGTCATCGCGGGCCTCGTCGGCGCGCCTGGATTCAGCTCTGCTCAGACCACGGGATCATGGCCGACGTTTCACGGCAACGCATCGAGGGACGGCACCTTGGGTATCAGCGGTCCCACTACCTCCTCGGTGGTTGTCAAGTATCTACTGGGAGCGATCACCGGGCGCGCTATCTCTGCCTCGCCCGTGGTAGACAGCCACGGCGTCGCCTACGTCGCCGACAGCAAGGGGACCGTCTACGCCCTCGACCCGGCCGCACACTCGATTAAGTGGCAGACCGCATCCAGCACCGGAGGGGCGGTCGTCGATAGCCCGGGCCTCTCCCCCGACGGCAACACTGTATACGTCGGGTCCAACGACGGAAACCTGTATGCTCTCAACACCTCCAACGGAAGCCTGGCGTGGCAGGTGTCTCTGGGCGTGGCAGTCGTGTCGTCCCCGATCGTGTCCTCGGACGGCTCCACGGTATACACGGCAACCAACAACGGAACCGTTTATGCGATCAGTACCTCGTCGCACAGCGTGAGCTGGAAGTACAACCTTCCCGGAGCGGTGACGGGCAGCATCAGCCTCGGCCAGAACAACACCGTCATTTACGCCGCCAGCGGGTGGTTTATCTACCCCATCCCTTCGAGCGGTCCCTCGTCGACGGCCAACCTGGGCGTCTACTACCTGAGTGGAGCAGCGGCGAGCTCGCCGGCGGTGGACAGCAATGGAAACTTTTACGTCGGAACAGTGGGCGGCACGGTGGACGCGTTCCAGCCCGGCACGGCGGCTCCCAAGTGGACCTTCCATGATGCCGGTCTCGCTCCCATCACCACGACCCCGGCCATCTTCAATGGCACGGTCGTCGTCGGGGCAGACAACAAGTACGTGTACGGTCTCAATGCGTCCAGCGGGCAGCAAGCCTGGCAGCAGCTAACGGGAGGGCCGGTTGACTCATCGCCGGTTATCGCCACCGGCAACGGCACGGTCTACGTGGGCTCAGGTGACGGGAAGCTGTATGCCTACAACATCACCAACGGAAACGCCGTGTGGAACGCGTCGATGGGCCCCGCTGTCAATGCCGGCCCGGCTCTGAGCCCGGACGGCTCTGTCTGGGCGGTCACCTCGGCGGGAGATGTGTGGGACTTCAACGCGCTCCCATCTCCCCCCACTCCGGCCGCCGGACCCACGAACACGCCCGGACCGACCAATACGCCCGGACCGACCAACACGCCCGGTCCCACCGCCACGGCGACCACATCGCCCGTCAGCATTTCACTCAGGGCCTCCGGTGGCACTCCCGGCAAGAAGGTGACGCTCACCGCAACCACGGCCGCCAATCAAACAGTCCACTTCCTGGTGACGTACCCCAACGGTGATCATCACTCGGCGACCGCGAAAAGTGGCACTTCCGGAAAGGCCGTGACCAAGTTCACCCAGCCGGCGAGCAAGATCACGCACAATAACTTCACCGCTTCAGTGACCGCACGGGTGACGGTTAACGGTGCAAATTCCACCGCATCTGCCCATTACAAAATCAAACTCGGCAAGATCGATATCTCGGTCGAGCCGCGTAGTGCGACCGCGGGGGCCACCGTGAACATCTACCTGCATACCCGGGCGCGCACCCGCACCGTCCTTGCGGTCAACTTCCCGAACCACACGGTGCAGCACAAGCACGGGAACACCAATGGCAGCGGTTGGATTCACTGGAAATACAAAGTCCCGAAGGGACGAACGACATCGTCGAGCAAGACCGTCCAGCTGCGCGGCAGCACAGTCAAGCTGCATCCCAACGTGACGACCAAGACATCGTTTAAAGTCACATAGCCGCGACAAAGTCAGCGTGGAGGAACCGGGGGCGAGCATCCGCCGCCCCCGGTTCCATGATTCGCCAAAGTGGCGGCGGCGGGAAATGTGTGATATGGTGGCGGGAACTGGCCGTTTCTCCGCTCGGGGAAGGAGTGAGGATGCGCAGAACAGCTGTTGTGATGCTGCTTGCCGCGGTCATCGTGGCCTGGCTGGCGCCGGTCACCGCGGCGCGTGGCGCGGGATCGAATCGTAGCCACTGGCGTATTTCGGAGACGAAGAAGCATGGCGCCCACGGGAAAAAGACGCCGACCCCGGTACCGCATCACAAGACCAGGAAACACAAGAAGCATAAGGCGCGAAAACCCACGCCGCGTCCCACTGCGCGTCCGCACAAGACTGCGACTCCGAGACCCAGAGCGACCAATACGGCGCTGCCGGCTCCAGTGATCACGGCCACGCCCACGGCAACCGCCACCCTGATACCGACACCGACTCTCACTCCGACTCCGGTCCCGCTCACGGCGTCGCTCGCTCTCCAGTCCGACGTGTCGTCCGGGTATACGGCGGCCTTTTTCGTGTGTGGGCTTCCGCCGGGAGCCACGGCTACCTTTTCGCCAAATCCCGCAACATCCCGGTCCGACATGACCTCGCCCACATACGCCTCCGTGCAGACGGTGGCAACCGTGAGCGTTCCCTTTACCGTGACGCCAAACTCATACGGACTGACTTTCTACGCCTACTATCGCGACGGTCGCGGTATGATCCCCGCCACGCCTCCTGGTGGAGTCATAACGCCCCGCTATGCAGTGTTAACCGTCCAGCACACTGCAGTGTCGCTTCAGCCGGCAGCCGCCGTGCCCGCCGACAGTGGGCAGGGCTGCTCGAGCATCCCAGCCGGCTATCAGCCCAGTCCGGAGCCGACACCCGGAACAGCCGATTACTCCCTGACCACCTGGGTCTCCGACTCCCATCCGGCGCCGGGAGAGACGGTGACGGCGTACGGGCAGTTGACGTTCCACGGCCAGCCGGTATTCGGCGCGGCCATGAACTTTGATTGGTACTCCTACGGCGTAACACGCGCCCCCTGCCATGTGGTTACCGACGCCACCGGCACGGCCTCGTGCTCCGTGGTCAACAGCTACCCATTGGCGGGCGTGCCTGTCACCATTCAGGTCACGGCCCTCTACAACAATCTCACCTTCAACGGGTGGACGTCCTACACGATGTAGCGGACTTTGGTCCGTTGATGCCGTGCGCTCGACTCCATCACTTCCACAGGTATTCCCGTGCGCATTTCTCGTTCTATACCGGTCCTCGGCATTGTTCTTCTCGCAGCCGGGTGCGGCAGCACATCTCCCGGACGGGTGGCTCAGCGTCTGGCCACGCCAACGCTCGAAACCGGCCATATCGTCCGGGTGCCTATGGGTCCGGCGAAGAAGGCCACCGCCTTTCCCACCCTGGCTCCGGGCGTGCCGACGCCCGTCCTGCCCACCGTGGTTGCCCGCACGCCGAAACCGTACGTCTGGCCGGCCTCAGCCTACAGGGCTCACATCACCGGCACGATAACGGATGCCCGTACTCACGCGCCCGTTCCGGGAGCCCGGGTGGCGGTCGCGCGGGGCCAGCGTGTTGCGGTCAGCAACGGAAACGGCCACTACTCCATTGCCTTTCCGGTGGGCGGGATGATCACAGTAGAAGTGTCGAAGAGAGGCTACATCGCTCAGCCGGGAGTCGGCATGCTTTCCACGGGGCAGACAACCCACGTGAACTTTTCCCTGCAGCCTCTCGCCCACTCGGGAAAGGGGCCGCCGTCCTTCCCGGTCATCATCGGCAAGCCCCAATAACCCGACATTATCGTCGGCGGCTGTATATCACGGTTCCGGCCGCATGGCCGATGTCGTGGTAGTGCCTCCTGACCCAGGGGACATACCCGGCCGCCTGGGTGAAGATGCCCCCCGGAGCCGTGGCCACCAGCACGGCATGATAGTCACGCGTGGCCGCAACCAATTGTCGCGTGCTTGCGTACCCGGTCTGGAAACGGACGTTCGACAGGTCGCACAGCGGCGCGGGCACCAGGCGACTGGCCAGGTCGGCCGCTTCCAGGTTGTCGGAGGCGACAATGGATCCGGGGGCGGAGTGCATTCGAATCATTGCCGCAACGTGAAGATCTGACGCCGGAAGGCCCGGGATCAGCACATGCCGGTCGGCATGGGCGAGGCGCGGGACCATCGCGACGTAAACAAGGCCGGCGGCGGCCAGCGGGGCAGCTGACAGCCAGCGGTGCGAGCGAAGCTGCTCCACCAGCACGGTGACTCCGACGCCGGCACACACTGCCAGGCCCGGGAGGAGGATCACCGCGTGATGGGGAAAGAGGGGCCGAAATGCAAGGAGCATAACCGCGGTTCCACCCACCCACAGCAGGAGGAAAATCAGATCATCCCAGACACCAAGCACTGCCAGCGTCAACAGCCCGGCGATGGCGAGCACCACCAGTCCCGGGTCGGTGGCGGCGAGGTCGCGCAGAATCTGAAGCGGCGGCAGCATGCCAGGCAGTCCGATGCCGGCCGCCCGCCCGTGCATGGTCACCACCTGGTCCCACTGCGCGGCGGGGTTGATAAGCAGGAAGTTCCCGGCGACGGGGATGATGGCGGACGCCAGGAAGGCGCCGATCGAGCGCAGGCTGAGATATCGGTTTCCGGGCAGCCAGAGGATCCAGATCGCCGGAGCAAGCGTTTCCAGAGCGAAGAGCTTGAACAGGACCGCAGCGGCGAGGGCAAGCCCTGCGAGCACGGGGAGAATGGCAAGGCGAGAACGGCGAAATCCCACGGCGAACGCCAGTGACAGCGTGGCGAGCGCCATCATCGGCCCTTCCGCCTCGATGGCACGGCTGTACACGAGAAAGAGGGGCGATATCGCCAGGAGCAGGCCGGCGGCCCCGGCGGCGACGGGACCGGTCAGCAGCCACGCCAGGACCACGGTGGCGACCAGGCAGACCAGGCCGAAAAAAATCTCCATCCAGCGTGCTCCACTGATCGTGTCCCCGAAGAGATGCATGCTCCCCGCCAGAGATGCAAAGAGGAGCGGAGGCTGCGCCGAAAAGACCTGAGTGAACATGGAGTAGCCATG
This sequence comes from Chloroflexota bacterium, assembly GCA_025966365.1. Taxonomy (GTDB): domain Bacteria; phylum Chloroflexota; class UBA5177; order UBA5177; family UBA5177; genus JAICWV01. The sequence goes on from JAICWV010000024.1 coordinate 7,390, forward strand.
TTCGACCAGCCTGCTGCATGCCGTGTAGCGCCATTCGTCGGCATCGTCGAGCGGGAAGATGGAGGCGTCGTAGTGAAAATCCCCGCGATGGGCAAGCTCCCAGGCGAGGAAAAAAGTCCCGCCGGCCAGAAGCCCCAGGATTCCAGCCAGCGGTCCCATGAGTCGCCGGTATCCGTTGGTAGATGGCGTCAAGCAGGAACGGACTCCACCGTCCTGTCTCCAGTCTGGTTGACACCCCCGTCCGCCGGATTGGAAGTCCAGGCGGGTGCGATGACGTGCGCCATCACGATGTAGGTAACCGTCGCGTAGGCCACGCCGGCAATCACGTCAGTAGCGTAGTGCTCGCCAAGGTAAATAACTGCGACCCAGACGCAGGCGCAGTAGGGCAGGATCAGCATGGCGAGCCGGGGCCAGACCCGGCGCGCGTAGAAAAAGCACAGCAGCGGGAAGGCGGCGTGCTCCGATGGGACGGCGCCGAAGAGGTCCCAGCCGCCGTGCTGCCACATCCACTTATAGAGGAAGCTGAAGGACTGTTGAGGGCCGATGGCATGTGTCGCAATCGAGAAGATTCGATACACGTGCGGAAATTTATGCCACCAGTCAGCCGCGATCCAGGGCGGCGCCGCGGGGAAGAGGACAAAGGTCGCGAAGCCGGCCAGACTTAGAATCAAAAAAGCGACCATAAACTCCAGGAACACCGGACGGCGCCAGTACCAGAGCGCGAAGGCTATGATCAGCGGAAAGGCGAAGTGCATCATGTACAGCACGGTCGCCCCGATGTCGTACCAGTGAATCTGCCCGGGGGTATAGAAGTGGTGTTGCAGCCACAACGTCGGGAGGTGCCCACCAAATATCAGGCGGTCGACGTTGATCATCTCCGTCACGTGGGGCTTGATATGGCCGATGTTCCGGCTCATCCCGCTCAGGATCTGCCAGGCCAGCAGAATGATCAGGAAAATGGACCAGTCTTTGAGAAACTGGCGGACGCGCCCGGTGGCGAGAGCCGCGATCGCGATCAACAACACGACCCGGTCGGGGCTGAGCGAGATGCCGAAGTGGAAACTGACGACGACGACGATCGCGATATACACGGCGACGACGACTGCGACAACGCGCGAACGACGAGTCACCAGTCTTGCCAAAAGAGTCTCCCCGGAGCAATATAACCCGTGATTTTAACAGAGCACCGGGACGGTCCGGTGCTCGGTATAATGCTCGGTGGTGCGATTGTCAGGATGGCGTGACGCTCTACCCCGCGGACACGCGTTGATCGGACTTGTCCTGATCCTGTTGGGTGAATCCATGGTTGCCTTCAGGCATCGGCCCTGGACCGATTTTTACTTTCCCATCGTCTGGCTGGGATATGTCTTGTTGCTGGACGGAACCATCGAGCGCGTGGCCGGCGCCTCGCTCTATCGCCACAGTCGCCCGCTGTTCCTGGCCATGCTGCCGATCTCGGCCCTCTTCTGGTGGCTCTTCGAGCTCTTCAACGTTGCCGTCCGGAACTGGACCTACGTGGGAGCGGAAGCGTACACCGGCCTGTCGTATGTGACCTTTGCCACCGCGTGTTTTGCGTTCGTGCTGCTTGCCGTCTGGCTAACGGCAATCTTTCTCCACCTCTTGTTGCCCGCTCACGGGCAGGTGAAATCAGCGGGATCCCCGCCGGGATGGCTTCTGGTGCTCATGGGCGCTCTCGGCCTGCTCTGCCTGGTGCTACCTGTTCTCTTCCCACGCTATGCCTTTGGGTTGATCTGGGGCTCCATGTATCTGATTCTCGACCCCATCAACGACCGACTGGGACGGCCCTCGATGATCGGCGCCGTCTGGGGAGGACACTGGCGCCTGCCGGTCTGTTTCGCCCTGGCGGCGCTCACCTGCGGCTTCTTCTGGGAAGGCTGGAACTTCTGGGCCCTTCCCAAATGGACCTACTCCATTCCCTATGTCAACCACTGGCACATATTCGAAATGCCGTTGCTGGGCTGGATCGGCTACCTGCCCTTCGGACTCGAGCTTTTTGCCATGACTAATTTCGTGCTGCCACTCCTGGGCTTCGAGCCGCTAACTCTGGAACTCCCGGCTCGAAAAGTGCAGGTCACTGCCGAGCACGCGGTTCATCCCGAGCCGGCTACGTCTTCATAAGGCCACACCATGCAGGCTACTGCGTTGGCCTCCAGGGCACCAGCACGCGCTCCAGCAGCACCATCAGGCCGAAGAAAAGCATGCACAGAATCGATACTGCCAGGACCGAAGCGAAGATTCCGGGCTTATCCAGCTTGAACTGGAAAATGCTCAGCAAGTAGCCGATGCCGGCCCCGTTGGCAGGGTTGGTCTCGAAACCGAAGATACTGTTCACTCCGACCGCCTGGAGCGCCTGACCCAGCGGATTGAAACCGCTGGCTGCCATCCATTCGCCGACGATCGCGCCCACGAAGGCCAGCGTCGACGTGATCTTGAGCGAGGAGAACAGGAACGGAATCGCGGACGGAAAGCGGACCTTGAGGAAGATCTGCGTCCGTGACGCATTGAGCAGCCGCATGAGCTCGAGCACCCGCGGATCCACCGACTTGAACCCGACGGTCATGTTGACGAGGGTGGGGAAGAAGGCAATGAGGACGGTCACAGCGACCACCGCCGCGGCATCCGGTGCCGCATTGAGGACCGCGGTTTTGAAAAACAGGATGCGGAGCAAAGGCACGTAGACGATGATGGGAACGGTCTGTACCAGAATGGCCACCGGGTAAAAGGCGCGCTCCATGTTCACGGAGTAGGCAAAGCTGGTGGCTCCCAGGACGGCCAGCGCATTCCCGATCAGGAACCCCACCAGCGCGTCCTGAAATGTAATCAGGAGCCCGGTTCCGATGTCGGGCCAGTCTGCCTGCAGGCCGGAAATTGTCTGGCTCAGGTTGGGAAGCTCGTAGGGCGGGATGCCGAGCCAGGGCGGCACGAACTGCCAGATACCGAGAAAGGCAAGGACCACGAGCGTCGGCAGAACGTACTGGAGGACGCGTCCACCATCCCCCCTGGGGCCGGCAGGCCGCAGAGGCGGGGCGATATCCGCTTCGTCAGCGACCTGCTCAGCTCGCGACGCCACCGGCGGTCCTTCCTTCCAGCGCCTGCAGGACGTGAAGCTCGGTCTCGTAGAACAGCTGCATGTGTTTCATGGAAGGGTCGCGCGGCCGCTCCAGGGGCACCAGGACGGTGTCCACGATTCGGCCGGGACGTGGGCTCAAAACGACCACGCGGTCGCTCAGGTAGATCGCTTCAGAAATGCTGTGGGTGACGAAGATGACCGTGGATCGCCGCTCGCCCCAGATCCGCAGCAGCTCGTTGTTCATCTCATCCCGGGTGATCTGGTCCAGTGCGCCAAACGGCTCGTCCATGAGCAACAGGTCCGGATCATAGGTGAGCGCGCGGGCAATGCTGACGCGCTGCCGCATTCCGCCGGAGAGCTGATCCGGGCGCTTGCTGCCGAAGTCCTCCAGTCCCACAAGACGCAGTAACTCCGCCACCTTCTGCCGCCCGCCCTCTCCGCTTCGTTTCATGATCTCCAGTGGGAGCCGCACGTTTTTTTCCGAGCTCCGCCACGGCAACAGGGCGGGTTCCTGAAACACGAATCCGATCTCCCGACCCTGCCGCGCCCGGCTGCAGGACGCGCCGTTGATCAGGATACGGCCGGAGGTACTGGGGAGCAGATCGGCGATGAGTCGCAGCAACGTCGATTTCCCCGACCCTGACGGACCGATGATCGAGACGAACTCGTTATCGCCTACCTCAAACGTTATGTCGCGCAGCGCCTCGACCGGCTCATCTCCGCCGTAGGTCAGGGATACGCTGCGAAACTCAACTGTCGCCATCAAGGCTCCTTACCGACAGGAGTGGGGGGACGACAAGCGTCCCCCCACCGGTAGCCGGTTGTGTTGCTATTTGTACGGATTGAACTGATTGGTGTAAATCGTGGCCGCGTTCGGCTTTTTGGTGATCTCGTGGTACTTGAAGAGCGTGTTGATGCTCAGCTGCCACTGCCGCGTATTCATCGTGCCGGCGTACTTGTTCTTGCCGGTCTGCGAGAACGGTTTGAACGCCTTCAGCTCTTCAGTTTGCTGCGCCAGATTCGTCTTCGCGCTCACGCCCTTGCCAGCCTGGGAGGCGGGGAAGTACTTGGCGACCGTGAGCCTGGCGGCCTGCTGCGGGTGGCTGTGCGCCCACTGGAATCCGCGTGCCACGACTCCCGTCACCTTGCGCACCAACGCCGGGTTACTGGAGATGAGGTTCGTTGTGGTGAACATGACATCGTCGTAGAAGTGGAAGCAGTAATTCGCGGCCGGGAAGGTGCGCGTCTGCACTCCCTGCAGCTTCAGGGACACCGGCTCGTTCATGACGAACGTCAGGTATGCATCCACCTGGCCCGCTGTAAGCGGAGTTGTGTCATAGAGCACCGGTACCGGCTTCCAGTCGCTGTCCGAGAGACCCGGGTTAGGCGTGCAGGACATCATAGTCGACGGAACGTAAAGCTCGTGGGGCTGGTAGCCGATACGCTTGCCCTTGAGTTGCTTCAGGCTGGTGATGCCGCTCTTCTTGAGCACTGTCAGGCCGAAGACGGACTTCTGCGTATCGCTGTAGAGCGCCCGGATGGGCACTCCCTTGGAAACGGCAATGGCAATGGCAGCTCCGCTCTGGAAGCCGAAGGTGTTGCCTCCCCGAGCAGGGACATCCGTCTCGGGGAACACGCCCTGGGCATAGGGCTTGAATCCCAGGTTAATCCCGGCCTTTTGCCACCATCCCTTCTCTTTCGCCACCCACAATCCAGCAAACTCCACATTGGGGAGCCAATTGAGGATGAAGTAGACGTTTGTCATACTTTTCCTCGGGTGCGTTGGGGACACGGACTTCGCCTGGGTAGACGTCCAGGCGCTGAAGATCATGGACAGAGCCACGACCGCGGTCGCGGCGCCAATCATAGCGCGGCGCCTCACATCGAACGGCACATTCTCCTCCTGGGCTTCACTGTTCTCGGTGTGCAAATGGACCGCGTCCGGCCCAGCGCTAGACGTGGCTACTCCTTCTAGAGGTGGGGAGCCTCAGGGACCGTTTCGATGGTTCAGCTTAACGGAGGCACCCGCCGAAATCAATCGAGTCCTGCGCGGGTGAGGAGTCGGCGAGATGCTTCGTTCTGCAGCCGGGTGAGGACTTCATCATCGTGGTGGACAAGACGTCCCTCTTCGACGACCACCTTTCCGTTGACTATCACCATCGTCGGCTGGGTGGCCCCGAGGACAACCGCGGCGAGGAGGTCTTGCTCACCCCCGGCGCACGCCAGGGTGCTGGTATCGAACATGACCACGTCGGCCGCTTTACCTGCCTCGATACTTCCGATGTCGTTTCGGCCCAGCGCGGCGGCGCCTCCACGAGTCGCCAATCTCACCGCATCTCGCACCGGCATCGCTCCCGCTCCGTCTCGCACGCGCGCCGCCAGGACCGCCTGTTTCACTTCCTGGCGCATGTCGTTGGCGTCGTTGGACGCGCTCCCGTCCACGCCCAGTCCGACGGAGATTCCGGCATCGAGAAAACGTCGAACCGGCGCGAGACCGGATCCAAGGAGCATATTGGACGTGGGGCAGTGGGCCACGGACGTCCCGCTCCCTGCCAGGCCCGTGACGTCATTGTCCGTGGGATGAACGCAGTGGGCCACCCAGACGTCCGGCGCCAGCCATCCCAACGAGCTCAGAAGCTGGACCGGAGACACGCCGAATTCTGCGCGGCTGTAAGCATCCTCGTCCAGCGTCTCGGCGATGTGCGTATGCAGCCGGACCCCGGCTCGCCGGGCCAGGTCGGCGCTCTGTTTCATAAGCTCCGGGGTGACCGAAAACGGGGAGCACGGAGCCAGTCCGATCCGTACCATGGCGCCCGGGGCAGGGTCATGATACGCCGCGATCACCCGCTCCGAATCGCTCAGAATTTCGTCAATGCTCTGGACAACGGAATCGGGAGGGAGACCGCCATCCTTCACGCTAAGGTCCATGCTTCCCCGCGTCGGGTGAAAGCGGACGCCGATGTCACGCGCCGCTTCCACCTGGGCATCCAGGAAATGCTCGCTCCCGGGCGGGAAGACGTAGAGATGGTCCGCACTGGTCGTGCAACCGGACAACACCAACTCGGCAAGTCCCGCCCGCGTGGAAACCGCGACCATGTCCTGGTCCAGCCCGGCCCAGATGGGATAGAGCTGCTGCAGCCACGGGAAAAGCGGCTGTCCCCGGCTCTCGGGAAAGGCCCGGGTGAGGGTTTGATAGAGGTGGTGGTGTGTGTTGATGAAACCGGGAAGCGCAATAAAATTTCGGCAGTCGACGCGCCGTTCGAACTCCCCGCTTACATTCGGGCCAACCTCGTCAATCCAGCCGTCGCGGATGGCGATATCGGTATCGGCCGATTCCGCCCCGGCGTCGTCCATGCTTGCCACCAGGCGGCAGCCTTCCAGAAGGATGGAGGTCATGTGATGCCGAGCGGCACAACCTGGAAGCTGCGAACGTCGACGATCCCCTGGTCCGTGACACGCATCTCCGGAATAACCGACAGCGCCAGAAAGCTGAGGTACATGAAAGGCGTGTCGATAGTCACGCCCAGGTCCCGAAGCGCCGCTTCGAGGCGCTCCAGATCGCGAACCACTTCGTCCCCGGGAGCGGTGCTCATCAGACCGGCAATCTCAAGCGGCAGCTCCCCGACAATCGTGCCGGTGTCGCAGACCACCAGCCCGCCGCCGATCTCGGCAACTCGACTTACGCAGCACGCCATGTCCTCATCGTCGACGCCGACCACGGCGACGTTGTGGGCGTCGTGAGCGACGGTTGAGGCGAAGGCGCCGCGGCGGAGGCCGAAACCGCGGACGAAGCCGATCCCCGTTCTGCCACTGGCGTGATGCCGCTCGACCACTGCTAGCTTGGCCAGGTCCCGATCCGGATCGGCGACGATCTCCCCACCGTTGATTGTTGGTACGTCTGATGTTGCGCGGGTGATGACCTGATCGGGTACCAGCTCCACAATTCGGATCCGCGTTTCCCCGCGAGCGTTGACGGCAAAGTGTTCGGCGCCGGCATGGCCGAGATGCACCGAGTTGCGCACGCCGTCCGGCACTGGCGCTGCCGTGAATGGCAGCGCCCGGCCCGCGCGCGCAACCTCGTGCCCTTCCCGATAGACGATTTCGGGCTCGAACGTTTCGAGGTCGCCCAGGACCAGAATGTCTGCGATGTAACCTGGAGCGACGGCGCCAAGATCGTGGAGTCCGTGATAGCGGGCCACGTTGATGGTTGCGAGTTTGACAGCGTCGGCCACCGACAGGCCGTTCTCGACCGCCTTCCTCACCATCGAATTCATGTGGCCTTCACCGAGCAGGGTGCCCGCTTCCCGGTCGTCGGTCACGAACATGCAGTTGTCCGTCCCGAAGTCCCGGATCATGGGAAGCAGATCGACCAGGTTTCGGATCATCGACGCTTCGCGAATCATGATCCACATGCCCAGACGTCGCTTTTCGATGGCCTCAGCCAGGTCGCTGCACTCGTGGTCGCTGCCTGGACCCGCCATCAGATAGGCGTTCAGCTCCCTACCTTTGATGCCGGGCGCGTGGCCGTCCACATGGCGGAATCCGGTGAGCTCCATCTTGTCCAGCAGCGCCTGATCCCCGGCAACCGCCCCCGGATAATTCATCATCTCGGCAATGCCGATCACCCGGGGCTCGAACAGCAGAGGGGCGAGCTGCGTCGCTTCCAGCGCTCCCGCGGCCGATTCGAACGGACTTGCGGGGACGCAGGAGGGAATGGCGACGAAGACCTGGAGCGGAAGGCCCTCGCTCGCCTCCAGCACGTAGCGGATGCCCGCGACTCCCAACACATTCGCCAGCTCGTGCGGATCAACCACCGCGGATGTCGTCCCCCGCGGCACAATCGCGCGGGCAAACTCGTCAACGTTGAGCTTCGAGCTTTCGATATGGCAATGACCGTCAATGAATCCGGGGACGACGAATTTGGCGCTGACGTCTTCAGTGCGCGGGCCATCGTACGATCCGACACCGACGATGCGCCCGTCGGCGATAGCCACGTCAGCTTCGAACAGCTCGCCGGTGAAGACCGACAGCACCGTGCCACCCTTCAGAACCAGGTCTGCGGGCTCGTCTCCGCGGGCAATGGCAATCCAGCGGCTACGCATCGGGCGGCGCGCCACCCTTTCCTCCCATGGTCAGCGCCATGATGGCCTTGCCCGTGTGGAGGCGATTCTCCGCCTCGTCGTACACGACTGACCGCGGCCCGTCAATAACTTCATCAGTCACCTCGTACCCGCGGTCGGCGGGCAGGCAGTGCATGTAGATTGCTTGCTTGCCGGCCAGTTTCATCCGGCGCTCGTCGGCGATCCAGTCCTTGTAGCGCGCCGATATGGCGAGCGCCTCCTCCGGCCGGGAAAAGAGCTCCTCGATTCCCCAGCTCTTGGGATAGACGATGTCGGCGCCTTCAAACGCAGCGTCCATGTCATTGACGACCGTAAACTTTCCTCCGGACTCCTCGGCATTGTGACGCGCTTCGTCCACCACGTTCTGCATCAGGGTGTACTCCGGTGGATGCGCCAGGGTCACGTCCAGCCCGAAACGGGTCATGAGCGAAATCAGACCCTGGGGAACGGACATGGGTTTGGCGTAACTGGGCGCGTAGGCCCAGGAGACGGCGATCTTGAGTCCCTTGGTATTCTGCCCGAATTTCTCCCGAATCGTCATGAGGTCGGCGATAGTCTGGGTGGGATGATCGATGTCCGATTGCAGATTGATGACCGGCGCATCGGCAAAGCGCGCCACCTCGCGCATATAGCTCTCTCCCGCGCCCGGCTCCAGATCGTGGCGGATGGCGAGGCCGTGGCCGTAGCGAGAGAGGATGATGCCGGTGTCTTTGGCGCTTTCACCGTGCGAGATCTGCATGACGTCGGGCGTGAGGTCATGGGCGTGGCCACCGAGCTGCGTCATGCCTGCCTCGAACGCGTTTCGGGTCCGGGTTGACTTGTCGAAGAAGATCATGAAGAGGGTCTTGTCAGGCAGTAGACGGGTGGGCTCACCCAGAGCAAACTTGCGCTTGAGGTCATGTGCCACGTCGAGAAGCGTGTCCAGCTCTTCTCGCGACCAATCGGCGGTCGCAATGTAGTCCCGGCCCCGAAGCGTCGTAATCAAAAGCGTCTCCTTTGTGCGCGGGGGTGATTCAGGCTCCAGTTACCGGATCACGGCCAGCCGGCTGCTCTCCAGCCTCTCGGTGTCCTGCTCGCTGGTCGGATGGTCACGGTCGGGTACCTCAAGCTCTTTCGGCGCCCCGCATAGCTCGGTGGAAAGATAGCGCAGCCCGTTGTCATTCACCATAGTCAGGATCCTCTGTAGCCGCGGCCGTGCTCGGGCCAGCTTGAGCGCCCCGACCACGTTACAGCCAGAGGAGATGCCGCAAAAAATTCCCTCCTCGCGAGCCAATCTGCGCGCCATCTCAATGGCCTCGTCCGAGCTGACTTCGATGACACCGTCAAGCAGGTCGAGGTGCAGGTTGTCGGGAATAAACCCATCACCGATTCCCTCGATGCGATGCGGTCCCCACCCACCCCCGGCCAGAATGGGGCACTCTTCGGGCTCGACCGCGAAAACTTTGATCGCTTCCCACATCTGCCGGAGGTAGGTAGCCACGCCTGTCAGCGTCCCTCCCGTACCCTGGGCGTCCACGAAGGCGTCGAGCCGGCCCTGCATCTGGTCCCAGATCTCCGGTCCCGTGGTCCGCCGATGGGCCTCGATGTTGTCAGGGTTGGAGAACTGCGACACCTCCCAATACTTCTCGGGCCCGGCATCCTTGAGCTGCTTGACCTTCTCCAGCACCAGGTCCACATCGCTCTCGGCGCCGGGAGTGAGAATGAGTTGCGCGCCGTAGGCCTGGATGGTCTTCTTGCGCTCGTCGCTCATCCCGGACGGCATCACGATTACCACCGGATAGCCTCGCGCGGCGCCGGTCATGGCGGTAGCAATGCCGGTGTTCCCGGTGGTTCCCTCGATAATGGTCATGCCGGGCCGAAGATCACCTCGCTCCTCCGCGCCCGCCACCAGGAACGGCAGGATGCGGTCTTTCACGCTCCCGCTGGGGCCGTAATACTCGAGTTTGACGTAGATCTCGGCATCCACATCCGACGCGGTGCGGCTCAGCCGGACCACCGGGGTAAATCCGGCGGTGGCGAGCACGCTCTGAGCCGGGATCTTTCGTGCGGACCAATCGACCACTTCGCTCACGATTGTTGCTTCTCCTCCAGCGCCGCCAGTACCTTTTCGGCCGTCATGGGAAGGGAGTGGAGACGGATGCCGACGGCGTCGTAAATGGCGTTGGATACGGCAGGTGCCGGACCGTTGATTGCGATTTCCGCCACGCTCTTGGCGCCAAAGGGTCCGGTCGGCTCCTCGGCCTCGACCAAGATCGTGGTTAGACGAGGCATGTCGGCGGCACAGAAAATCTTGTAATCCATGAAGGAGGGGTTCAGCACCTGTCCGTCCGGTCCCACCTGGATCTCCTCGGTGAGCGCGTAGCCGAGCCCCTGGGCCACTGCCCCCTCGACCTGGCCCTCACATATATCCGGATTGAGCGCCTTGCCCACGTCCACTGCCGAGACCACCTCTACCGGCCGGACCTGCCCGGTTTCCGTGTCTACCTCGACCTCAACAAACATCGCGACGAACGGCGGTGGGCTCTCCTTGGTCGCGTGCGTGCCCTTGCCGATGACGACCGTCTTGTCTTCCCCGTACAGACACTCCAGCGCGATCTCCTGCAGGGTCACGCTCTTGCCCGAGAGCGAGCGCACCGCGCCCTCATGGACCAGGAGACCTTCGGGGTCCTCCTGCAGCATTCGGGCCGCCTGATTCACGATCTGGTTTCGCGCATCCTCGGCCGCCTTCAACACGCAGGTGCCGGTGATATATGCGGTACTGCTGGCGTAGGCGCCGTAGTCAAAGGTGATGTCGTCGGTGTTACCGGATCGGATGACGATGTCCTCGATGGAAACGCCCAGGACTTCTGCCGCTATTTGACACAGCGTCGTGTCGCTGCCTGTTCCGATGTCGGCCGAGCCCACGTGGAGATTGAACGAGGCGTCTTCGTTCATGCGAATCGTGGCCGCGGCCAGTTCGTCACCGGCCACGCCGCTGCCCTGCATCAGAATTGCCATGCCTACTCCACGCTTGATGGGGCCGTCTCCCGGCTTGCCTCGCTTCTCGTGCCAGCCGATGGCGGCCGCGCCGCGCTCAATGCACTCGGGGAGGCCGGATGAATGAATCACGCGCGCCTTCTTGCCGGCACCTTCGCCCGCGGCCGCACTCATGAGATCGGTGTCACCCTGACGGATGTGGTTGAGCTTCCGGAATTCGAGCGGATCCATGCCCGCCGCTTCAGCTACCTCATCCATCTGCACTTCCATCGCGAAGAAACCCTGTGGCGCGCCGTAGCCCCGAAACGCCCCGGCAATCGGCAGGTTGGTATACACGATGTCGGCGTAGAACTTGACGTTCGGAGAGCGATACAGGGGCAGTGGCTTGGTACCGGTGTTGCCGGTCACCGTGAGCGCGTGCGTGCCGTAGGGGCCGGTATTGGTCAGGACGTTGAGCGAGTTGGCCAGGATGGTTCCGTCTCGTCGAATGCCGGTGGACAGTCGAATGTGCTGCGGGTGTCGGTTGCGCGCGATCGTGAACTCTTCCAGGCGGGTGTACTCGAGCTTGACCGGCCGGCCCGTTCGCATGGCCAGTACCGCGGAGATCGGTTCGGTAACCACTTCCTGCTTGTTTCCGAATCCACCTCCCACGCGCGGCTTGATCACGTGCACGTCCTTGACCGGAATTTCGAGAGCAAACGCGATCATGCGGCGGCAGTGATATGGGATCTGCGTGCTTGTCCGCAAAACCAGGCGGCGATCCTCGTCGAATAGGGCGATGGTCACGTGCGGCTCCAAACACGTGTGCTGCTGGTACTGAACGAAGAACTCGTTTTCCACCACGATATCGGCCTCGGCGAGTCCCCGGGCCACGTCCCCGTGCTCCACGTCGATGTGGGCCGCGACGTTATGGGCCGGGTCGTAGATTCCGTAACTTTCCGTTTCGTCGTGGATCAGCGGAGCTCCATCGTTCATGGCATCGTGGAAGTCGAGAACCGCTGGAAGCGGCTCGTACTCGACGCGGATGAGCTGGGTCGCACGCTCTGCGATCTCCGGTGTTTCGGCGGCAACTGCCGCAACCGCGTCTCCGATGAAGCGCACCTTCCGGTCGAGCACGTACATGTCGTACGGCGACGGCTCGGGCCACGATTGGCCCGCGCTCGTATACGGGATCCGTGGCACATTCTCGTGGGTGATCACGGCGCGGACGCCGGGAAGCGCTTCCGCCTCGGAGGTGTCAATTGAAATGATGCGGGCGTGCGCGTGCGGGCTCTTCAGGAGCTTGGCATGGAGAAGCCCCCGAATGTGAATATCGTCAGTAAAGGTCCCCCGGCCGGTCGCCAGCTTGACGCCGTCCACTCTGCGGGCGCGATGTCCGACCACGGACAACTGAGACTTCATTCGCTCCTCTCCCCACGCGCGGCCTGGAGAACGGCTTCCACCGGCTTCTTATAGCCCGTACAGCGGCAGAGATTGCCGACCAGAACGTGGCGAATCTCGTCCTCGGTGGGGTCCGGGTTCTCTTCCAGATAGTTGGCGGCGGTGACCACCATGCCTGGAATGCAAAAGCCGCACTGGATTGCCCCATTCTCGGCGAACGCTGCTTGCACCGGGTGCAGCTCTCCGTTCGACTCCAGACCCTCGACTGTGGTGATCGAGCATCCGTCCGCTTGCATCGCCAGCTGAATGCAGCTGTCTACCGCCAGGCCGTCCACGATCACGGCGCATGCGCCGCACTCGCCCGACTCACAGACGCGCTTGGCGCCCGTGTATCCTCTATCCCTGAGCACATCGAGAAGCGTTTGACGCGGCTCGACCTCCCACTCCTGCTGTTCTCCGTTGACCGTCACCGACAATTTCACCCGGCTACTCCCGTTTCTAGTCCAGCGAATAAGCTCTGGAGAGCCCGGCGGACGAGCACGCCCGCCATTCTTGATCGGTACTCCGCGCTCGCTCTCCAGTCCGAAATGGGAGCGATGCCGTCACGAACCGCCTTCTCGACCCGGTCGAGATCGACATCGGCGGGGGCGTGGCCCTCGACCAGGGCCTCGGCCCCGGTTGCCCGCACGGCTGTCGGAGCCACCGCGCCCACTGCGATCCGCACGTCTTTGACCAGATCACCGTCGTCTATATAACTGACCGCCATGTTGACCTGGGCAATATCCGAGTGGCTGCGAGCCAGCTTCTTGAATATCCCGCGCCGGCGAATGACCGACTGCGGGATGCGAATTTCACGAATCAAGCGGTCTCCCAGAGTCGTCTGGTGGGGGCCCACGAGCACGTCGGAGAGCATCACGCGCTCCTCCCGATCTCCAAGCACGAGCAGCTCCGCATCGACAGCGAGAAGCGCGGGAACGCTGTCGGCGGCAGGAGATGCGTTTGCAATGTTCCCGGCTACGGTGGCGGAGTTGCGGATCAGCCACGGAGCTGTATCGCGAAAGGCAAGGGCCAGCATATTGCCTGTCAGTCCGGCTACAGCGATTTCGGCGTCGCGCAGGAGCGCCGCCCCCCCAATCACCAGGTCATCTCCGCCGTCAAGCACGTAGCCGAGGTCGGCGTGCAGGATGTCGACGGCAACTTCCACGTGCGGAGGGCGATGGACGAGGAGGTCCGATCCGCCGGCAAGATAGACCGCGCGGCGGCCGTACTGCTGCTTCATGCGCACCGCCTCGGTGGCTGAGCCCGGACGCAGATACTCCTTGAGGTTCTGCATTCCTTACAACGACTCCATTCTCTGCCATAGCTGCCGCGCCTGCTCGCGAGCTTCGGCGCGGATCTTCTCTTCGTCGACGGCCACGAACGCCCGGTTTCGAATCACCCACTCACCCCCAACCATCACATCGCGAACCATCCCGGCATCGAACGCGAACATCCAGTGCCATGCCAGGTTATCGGATGTGAGCGGCGTAGGCGGCTCGTACTCCAGAACGACCACGTCTGCCACGGCGCCAGGTTGGAGGGAACCGAGGGGCAGGCCGAACGCGTTGCCGACCAGTTGGGCGCCGCGAGCGAGGAAATCGGTGAATTGCTCGGCATGGGCGCCGAGTGAATCTTCTCGCGCCCGGAAGTACGCGGTGCGGCTCTCGGCGAACATGTCCCCGTCTATTCCGTCGGTGCCAAGCGCGCTCCTCGCTCCGAAGTGCAGCACCGGAGCGCGGCCAACTGAATTGTTCATATTGGAGCGGCAATTGTGGACCAACCAGGTGCGCGACGAACGAAGTGTTTCCAGCTCGCCGGGCTGAAGATGGACGCCGTGGGCTGCGATTGAGCTGTCGCCGAGAATCCCTGCACTTTGAAGCCGCCCGGCCACTCGCTTCCCGCTTCTGCGCAGCGAGTCCTCCTCATCGAACACATCCTCGGCCACGTGGATGTGAACCCCGGTTCCCGTGCGGCCCGACATGGATGCGAGAGCGTCCAGCGTGCCGTCCTCAAGGGTGAAGCTGGCGTGGGCTCCTACCATTCCTCGCGCCAGAGGCCGCGCGTTATCTCGAATAAAACGTTCGTTCTCACGCAGGCCCGCGTCTCGGCGCGCCGGCCCTCCACGATCCGTCACCTCATAGCAGACGATCGACCGCGCGCCGGCTTCGCCGATACTGTCAGCCAGGACGTCGAGCGATCCGTCGATCCACTCCGGAGAGGCGTGGTGATCGACCAGGCTGGTGGTCCCGCTTCTGAGCGCATCGAGTGTCCCGACCAGTGCCGAAGACCGAATGCTGTGTTCGTCGAGCGCGCGATCCAGGCGCCACCAGACCAGCTCGAGGATTTCCGGAAAGTTCCGGGGTGCGCGTGGGGGCGCGGGCATGCCCCGAGCAAGGGTTGAGTAGAGGTGCGTGTGGGCGCAGGCATTGCCCGGAACGACCAGGCACCCCGAGCAATCCACCGGCTCCGCCTGACTGATGTCGCCTTCTCCGCGTATGAGCCCGTGTTCGACCCACAGCTCTCCCGTCTGGACTTCCAACGGGTTCAGGCATGCCAATCTCCCGCCTGCAAGAACCGTCGCCAACGCATCTCCTCTGGCCTGTGCAGTTCTCAAATACTACGGAAACGCTTGCACTCTCTACAAAGAGCTGAGCCATGGAAACGAAATATTGCCTGGTGCATGCGTTCTAGTAAACCGGGGTGCTTGCGGTTTGCACGTCGCTACAAACGCATCACTGGATACGGCATTTTCCTTGACTGGAAGCCATTTTTCTGGCACACTTGGGGGACTTCACAGCGGCAGGCAGATCTTTGATTTCGTACCTTAGTGGAACACTTAAGCGAAAATTGCCGGATCGCGTCGTGATAGACGTGGGTGGCGTGGGCTACGATGTCTTCCTACCTCAGTTTGTCATGCGCTCTCTAGCCGACCGTCCCGAGGGTGACCCACTGGAGCTGGAGATTTACTATCACGTGACCGACCGACAGCTTCGGCCCACCCTCATCGGCTTCAACAATGGGTACGAGAAGCGATTTTTCGAGAAGTTCATCACTGTTGAGGACATAGGTCCGCAGAAAGCGGCACGTGCACTCGCGCTGTCCGTCTCCAAGATCGCGCAAGCGATAGAGGCCGAAGATGTGGCGCTCCTCCGGAAGTTGCCCGGCATCGGAGAGAGGACGGCCCGGAAAATGGTCGCAACCCTCCGCGGGAAGGTCGCCGAGGAAGCCCTGCTTCAGGACGAAGGATTCGGCGTGGTGCAGGCTCCTGAGGTGGAAGAGAGCTCATCCGAACTGCGAGAGGACGGGGTCCAGATCCTGGTCAATCTCGGTCACAGACGGCCCGAGGCGGCGGCCAAAGTCGAGGGGGCACTGAAGCGAAACCCCGACATCACCACGCCCGAAGAGCTTATTCGGGAGGTGTACCGTGGTGAACGGCCCTCTGCATAACCGGAAAGGATAGCAACCATGACACGAACGCCAGCACTGACGGCCGAGAGCGGATCCGGTGCGTACGAGGGTAATCAGGAGGAGCAGTCTTTCATTGTCAATCTCCGTCCCCGCACTCTGGGCGAGTACGCGGCGGCCGGACAGCGATCAGTGGTGGAGAATCTGTCAATTGCCATCCAGGCCGCGACCAAACGCGGCGAGCCGCTTGACCATATGCTGCTTCACGGTCCGCCTGGTCTTGGGAAGACGACCCTGGCTCATATCGTAGCTTCAGAGATGGGGACGGAGCTGGTCAGCACCTCGGGACCGGCGCTGGAGCGTCAGGCAGACCTGATGGGAATCCTGACCGGACTGGAGACCGGAACGGTTCTCTTCGTGGACGAGATTCACCGCCTTCCGCGAGCCGTCGAGGAGTTCCTGTACTCAGCAATGGAAGACTTCAAAGTGGACTTCGTTCTGGAGAAGGGAACCCACGCGCGGACGGTCAAGTTTCCACTCGCCCGCTTCACCCTGGTCGGCGCCACCACTCGAACCGGAATGATCAGCGCCCCATTGCTGGATCGTTTTGGACTGCAGTATCACCTGGACTTCTACGGGCCGGAAGAACTCGCCCGGATCGTTGTGCGCTCGGCAGAGATCCTGGGCACGCCCATCGACGCGGAGGGCGCCTTCGAGATTGCTCGCCGTTCTCGGGGCACACCCCGCATCGCCAACCGACTCCTCAAGCGCGTTCGGGACTATGCCGAGGTGCGCGGTGACGGCAGCGTCACGCGGCCGATTGCCCACGAGGCGCTCTTGCGCGAGGGCGTGGACGCCGAAGGACTTAACGGGCTGGACCGCCTGTATCTGCACACGATCACCGAGTACTACAATGGCGGGCCGGTGGGAATCGAGGCACTGGCGGCCACCATCAACGAGGATAAGGACACCCTGGTGGACGTGATCGAGCCGTATTTGCTCAAGCGCGGATTGGTTGTGCGAACGGCAGGGGGACGGAAGATTGGCAGCGGGTATGCCTCTCCCCAACCCAGCCAGGATCGTCTATTCGACTAGATGGCGACGGTCTCCGGGTCGGTCGACCGCATCGTCTTCAGGAATGCGGACAGCGGATTTTGCGTGGCGCGCTTCCGCCTCACCGACCCTGAATCCCGCCAGGATTCCACTACGATCGTGGGTGAAATGCCGGCGGTTCGCGTCGGCGAGGTGCTTCGGCTGACCGGTGAGTGGCAGGTGCATCCTGTGCACGGGCGCAATTTTCGCGTGGAGCGATTCGAACCGGAGCTTCCCTCGACGCGTGACGGCATCGAGCGCTATCTCGCGTCCGGAGCGATCCGTGGCATCGGTCCCGTAACCGCCGCTCGCATCGTCGATCTGTTCGGGGACGAATCCATGAACGTCCTTGACCAGTCGCCTGAGCTCTTGCGTGAAGTGACCGGTATCAGCAAGGGGCGGCTGGCGGTCATTGAGGAATCATGGCAGACGCAGAAACAGATCCGGGACCTGTCCATGTTCCTTCAGGATCACGGCATCAGCGTGGGCCTGGCTGCGCGCATTCACGCTGCGTACGGGGACGAGGCCATGGACGTGATCAGCCGCGATCCGTACCAGCTTGCACATGACATCCACGGCATCGGATTCCGGACGGCGGATTCGGTTGCCGCGCACCTCGGCATTCCGCGCACCTCACCATCGAGGTATGTGGCCGGCCTCAAATATGTCCTCTCCGAGGCCACCGAGAGCGGCCACGTCTTCCTCCCCCGAGGCGAGCTCTTGACCCGGGGGGCCAAACTCCTCCAGGCCCGCCGCGAAGAGCTCGAGCCCGCCCTCCTGGAGATGTTGCGGCGCGGCGACGGCGTGGTCGAGGGCGATACCGTGTACCTGACGCCGTTTTACAAGGCGGAGGCGGGAGCGCAGCGCCTCCTTCGCCGGCTATCCGAAACCCCAAGTGCCCTGTCGCTCGACCCGCGCATCGACCCGGAGCTCGAGGTTGTCAGGGCGGGCGAGTCCCAGGGACTGCAGCTGGCCGCCCGGCAGAGCGAGGCTGCGATCCAGGCACTGCGGGAAAAAGTCAGCGTGCTGACCGGCGGGCCGGGGACCGGAAAGACCTCGACACTTCGCACCATCATCCACGCGCTCGAAGCCCTCGATATCTCATATGCCCTCTGTGCTCCGACCGGCCGGGCGGCAAAGCGAGTGGCGGAAACGACGGGACGCCCGGCTTCGACCATTCACCGGTTGCTGGAGTATCAGCCGGGCACCAACACCTTCGGCTACGACCACGTGCGACCATTGCCGGCGGACTTCGTGATCGTGGACGAGGTCTCGATGCTCGACATCCTGCTCTTCTACCATCTGCTCAAGGCTGTTCCGCCTGAGTCGCATCTGGTCCTGGTCGGCGACGCCGATCAGCTTCCAGCGGTGGGCCCCGGGAACGTCCTCCGTGATTTGATCGCCAGCGAGACCATTCCGACCGTCACTCTTACCGACCTGTTCCGCCAGGCCCGGGGTTCGCAGATCGTGCTGGCGGCCCACCAGGTGAATCGGGGAGAAGAACCTTCCATCGCCAACGAGGCCGATCACGACCTGTTCTTTGTCCAGGCCGACACGGATGAACGGGTGGTGGAGGCTATCAAGACTCTGCTGCGCGACCGGATTCCGGCCAGGTTCGGGCTGGATCCGGTGGAAGATGTTCAGGTGATCGCGCCGATGCACAACGGGAGGGCGGGCGTAATCTCCCTCAACACCGAGATTCAGGGCCTGCTCAATCCGCCACGCCCCGGCGTGCCCGAGCTCAATCGTGCCAACCGGATCTTTCGGCTGGGCGACAAGGTAATGCAGATTCGCAACAACTATGACAAGGACGTCTACAACGGGGACCTGGGCCGTATCGCCGAAGTGTCTCCGGAGGAAGGAGCGGTCAGCGTCATGTTCTCGGGCGACGAGGGCGCGTTCCCCATCGAGTATTCGGCGTCGGACCTTGATGAGCTGGTCCTCGCCTATGCCGTATCCGTGCACAAGGCGCAGGGCAGTGAGTTCCCGTGTGTCGTGATGCCGGTGGTGACCCGCCACTTTATGCTGCTTCAACGCAATCTGCTGTACACGGCGATCACCAGGGCACGTCGCCTGTGCGTCCTTGTCGGGTCCCGAAAGGCGCTTGGGATTGCCGCCGCCACCGACCACGGGGACCGGAGATATACCGCGCTGGCCGATCGCCTGGTGGGCAAGATGCCCGAGCCGGAGCAGGCAGAGTTATTCTGAGCAGTGGCTTACTTCGCCGCCGCTCTGGCGACAATTTTCAGCGTGATCGATCCGGTCGGGATCTCGCCGCTCTTTCTAGCTCTCACGCCGGATCTGGACTCGAAGCAGAGGTCCTCGGTCATGCGGCGTGCAACGCTTGTGGCCGCGGCCATACTCTTTGTCTTCGCCTTCGTCGGGCGGTACCTGTTGTCTGCTCTGGGGATCACAGTACCCGCCTTTTCCATCGCCGGGGGCATCCTCCTCCTGTTGATCTCCATCGACATGCTCTTCGGCCGCACATCCCGGACCAAGGAGACGCCGGAGGAAGGGATGGAAGCGCTTTTAGGCAGCGATATCAGCGTCTTTCCGCTCGCCATTCCGATCGTGGCGGGACCTGGAGCGATCGCAACCGTGGTGCTCTATATGTCTCAGGCGGGAACGGATGCCTCGAAAGTGATCTCCGTCCTCGCTGCTCTCACTATTTCTCTGGTGGCAGTCTATCTCTCCATGCGGCTGAGCGGCGTGGTGCTCGTTCTGCTACGAGAGACCGGAGTGCACGTGGTCGGCCGGGTGATGGGAATCCTGCTGGCTGCGTTGGCGGTGCAATTCATCCTGAACGGGATCGGGACCTACTACCACCACAGCCTGGTTCACTAGACAGCGGCTCGCTGCTTGCGCAGGAGGTCGTCAGCTGCGTTCTTGGCAACGGTCAATGCCAGAGTTGCGCAGCGTGTGCGGGTAGCCACGACCTCCTTGCCCATCTCGTCGACCACGTCCTCGTAGCTCATGCCGCGCACCTCGTCCAGCGTGCAACCGACCAGCCCTTCAGTCAGCATTGACGCCGCCGCCTGGCTGATGGTGCAGCCCTCGCCCTCGAATGAGGCTTCCTCGATGCGGCCGTCCTCGCCCAGGCGCGCGAACATCACCACGACATCGCCGCATCCGGGATTGCCACCGCTCGCCTC
Organism: Chloroflexota bacterium; assembly: GCA_025966365.1. GTDB lineage: Bacteria > Chloroflexota > UBA5177 > UBA5177 > UBA5177 > JAICWV01. Next base: position 27,645 of record JAICWV010000024.1, read on the forward strand.
AATGTCGGCATTCTCGATCCTGCGCTTGTTCCGTGGATTGTCATGGTGATCGAGGATGTTCTCGATATAGTCCTGCCGGCTGAGCATGGCTATTTCTCGATCGGCGCCTCGACCAGATTGCCCCATTCGGTCCACGAGCCGTCGTAGTTTCGAACCTTGGGGTAGCCAAGAAGGTACTTGAGCACGAACCAGGTGTGCGAAGACCGCTCGCCGATACGGCAGTACGAGATAACCTCGGTGTCCGGGGCGACGCCCGCGTTCTGCTCGTAAATCACCCTGAGCTCGTCGGCGGATTTGAAGGTGCCGTCCTCGGGATTCGCCGCTGTGCCCCAGGGAATATTCAGCGCAGTGGGAATGTGTCCGCCGCGCTGCGCTCCCTCCTGAGGGTAGTCGAGCATGTGGAGGAGCTCTCCACGGTACTCGGCGGGGCTGCGCACGTCGATCAGAGGACGGCCTGCCTCCAACTGCTCCAGGACATCGTCTCGGAATGCCCGGATCTCTTCATCGCGCTCTTCCGCCGAATAATTTTCCGCCCGGTACGTCGGTACGTCCCGCGTCCAGGTTCGGCCCTCCTGCTCCCACTTGAGCCTTCCGCCGTCCATGATGCGGACGTCTTCGTGCCCATACATTTTGAACAGCCAGAACGTGTACGTGGCGTACCAGTTGTTCTTATCCCCGTACAACACAACCGTCGTGTCGTTTGAGATGCCCTTCTCCTCCATCAGTCGCTCAAAGCCCTCGCGGTCAACGAAGTCCCGCTCAACTGGGTCCTGAAGCTCCGAGTGCCAGTCCACCTTAACTGCCCCGGGAAGGTGCCCGACCTCGTAGAGAAGCACGTCTTCATCAGCCTCCACGACTCGCACCTTGGGGTCGGACAGATGATCCGCGACCCAGGCGGTGCTGACGAGAACTTCGGGATGGGCGTAGGCTTTCGCCTTCGTGTCAAATTCAGTCATTGCTGCCATATCACACCTTGCTGGGAGTGCTCGGGCGTCTGGTGCGCCCGCCGCATCCTTCTCCCCCGCCACATCATAGCTATAGTGCGGGAGCGTGCCGAAGCCGCAAGCGGACTGTCGCGGATAGTGAGATATGATTGGGTTGATAACGCCAGCAATGGGAGTTTGCATGGCAGAGGCCGGTCTCTTTCTCCTACTGAGTTTGCTTACCGTGATCACGAGCACCGCTCGGGCAGCTTGTCTGCGCCGGTTCGATCATGGCCTGGCCCCTGTCTCACACTCCTTTCCATCCATTCGCTGTCGAGCCTCCGGGGCGTTGCGGGAGGCTCCTTGGGAGGAGTCATGCCAAAGGAGAAACGGCAGAGTCCCAGCACTCTGCTTTGGTTCATCCGTCATAAGTCGTATGTCCCGATCTCTGAAATCAGGCGCCGGTTTGCTATCGACACAGAGGACGGCGCCTTTATTGCTGGCGGAAACCACCGCCGGGTGTACGTAGGATTGCCGGAAGGCACAGCTCAGTCGCTGGAGAAGCTCTGGAAGCAGGGAAAGATCGGTCTCGAACTGTCCGCCGAGTTTGATGCCAGCGTCCTCATCGGCGTCTATCCCATGAATCCAGCCAGGGAAAATGGTGTAGCTGCGGGCGAGTCGCACGTGTCTGGGGCAGAGCGCGAAGCGATACCGGTTACCCAGAATCAGTAGACGAGAGGGGGAAGCATGACGGTCGAGCGGTTAGAGGCTCCAGGCGTCCGGAATCCGCCACCCAGGACCATGCCGGGACGCGGGGACTGGTGGGTGCAGCCGGTTGCAATTGCGGTCGGATTCACCCTGTTTATTATCTACTCCACAATCTCGGTCGTGTTCCTGGACAGCTCTCACGAGTGGCAGGCGGGCCCGTACCTGTCTCCGTTTTACTCCCCGCTCCTACGTTTCGGGTGGTGGCCTCTATCCTCCGCGATCCTGGTGGCCTGGGTACCGCTGGGGTTTCGGGCCACGTGCTACTACTACCGCAAAGCGTACTATCGGTCCTTCTTCTGGGACCCGCCTGCCTGTGCCATTCGAGAACCGCCGGGAGGGATCGCTCATCTCCGGACCCGGTACACCGGGGAGCGGCGCCTGCCGTGGATCCTCAACAATTTTCACCGTTTCTTCCTGTACCTTGCGCTTATTGTCCTCGCCATCCTGTGGTTTGACACCATCAGCGCCTTTTACTGGAAGGGCGGGCTGTACGTCGGCCTCGGCTCAATCTTCATGCTGCTCAATGTGATTTTGCTGACCGGATACACATTCTCCTGCCACGCCCTCAGGCATCTCGTCGGCGGAAGCGTCGACTGCTTCTCGTGCAGCTTTGCGGGCCATCAACGTCACGCGGTGTGGAGAGCAGTATCGCGGATCAATCCCTATCACGGGACCTTTGCCTGGTTTAGCCTGGTGTCGGTTGCTGCGGTTGATCTTTACATCCGTCTGGTTGCGGGCGGCGTGTTCGGTCACTGCATCGGCACGCACCTGGGATGCTGAGATGCTCGATCAGTACGAGACGCACGAGCACGACGTCCTGGTGATCGGCGCTGGAGGCGCCGGTTTGCGGGCGGCCATTGCCGCGGCCGAGGAAGGCGCCTCCGTGGGCGTCATCTGCAAATCCCTGCTGGGAAAGGCCCATACGGTCATGGCAGAAGGCGGGATGGCGGCAGCGCTGGGCAATGTGGATCCTGCCGACAACTGGATGGTTCATTTTGGCGACACCGTGCGCGGCGGGCAGCTCATCAATAACTGGCGCATGGCCGAGATCCATGCCAAGGACGCGCCGAAGCAGGTCTACCAGCTCGAGCGCTGGGGCGCCCTGTTCGATCGGACGCCGGAAGGGAAGATCATGCAGCGACCATTTGGCGCGCATACCTACCGGCGACTAGCGCATGTCGGCGATCGAACGGGTCTGGAGTTGATCAGAACGCTCGAGGATCGAAGCATTCATTCGGGGCTCTCGGTGTATATGGAGTGCGTTGTCACGCGACTACTCACGGACGGCGACCATATCGCGGGAGCCTTCGGTTACTGGCGGGAGGACGGCCGCTTTGTCCTGTTCCGGGCCCGCGCCATTATCCTGGCTACGGGCGGCTGGGGCCGGATGTACAAGGTCTCGTCGAACTCCTGGGAAAGTACGGGCGACGGCGTCGCCATGGCTTACGAGGCGGGCGCCGTGCTTCGCGACACCGAGATGGTCCAGTTCCACCCGACCGGCATGGTCTGGCCACCGGGCGTGCGCGGAATTCTGGTAACGGAGGGCGTCCGAGGCGAGGGCGGCATCCTCCGGAATTCAGAGGGAGTCCGCTTCATGGAGCACTACGATCCCAAGAAGTTAGAGCTCTCCTCACGCGACGTGGTCGCCCGGTCCATCTACAAAGAAGTACAGGCGGGACGGGGCAGTCCGCACGGTGGCGCGTTTCTCGACATCAGCCATCGGCCGGCCGAGTTCGTCAAGGGCAAGCTGCCGTCCATGTACGAGCAATTCAAGGTGCTCGCGGACGTGGATATCACCAGGGAGCCGATGGAAGTCGCGCCTACCGTCCACTACGCCATGGGCGGAGTGGACGTGGTTGCCGAGACAGCGGAGACAAGCCTGCCAGGGCTCTATGCGGCGGGCGAGGTGGCTGCGGGGCTTCACGGGGCAAACCGACTGGGTGGAAACTCACTCAGCGATCTGGTTGTGTTCGGCAACATCGCCGGCAAGTGCGCGGCGGACCATGCGCAGTCGCAGAGCGAATGGCCGGATGTCGACGAACGGCAGGTGGAGGAAGAGAAGGAACTACTGCTGCGGCCTTTTTCCTGCCATGGTCAGGAGAACCCCTACATGCTGCACGAGGCGCTTCAGGATGTCATGTCAACCTACGCCGGTATCGCCCGCGACGGGCAGGGCCTGGCGCAGGGGCTGCGAGCGGTGCTGGACCTTCAGGAGCGGGCCAGGAACATCAAGGTGCAGGGCACACGATTTTTCAATCCGGGCTGGCATATGGCGCGGGACGATCTCTTTATGCTGACGGTGGCTGAGGCGGTCATGCGCGCGGCCGCCGCCCGCAAAGAGAGTCGCGGCGCGCACTGGCGGTTGGATTATCCCGAGAAGGACCCGGAGCTGGGAATGGTGAACTACAAGGTCCACAAGTCCGAGGAAGGCATGCAGCTGAAGCCGGTGCCCGTCGCGCCCATGCCTCCAGATCTGCAAGAGCTGGTGAAGGAGACGAAGTAGATGGCGGACGTTCTGTTTAAAGTGTGGCGCGGCGACGCCAACGGCGGCGAGGAGCACGAGTATCGGGTACCGGCGATTCCCGGCATGGTGGTCCTGGACGCGGTCCATTACATACAGGCACATATGGATGGGGATCTGGCGGTGCGGTGGAACTGCAAAGCCGCAAAATGCGGATCATGTAGCGCCGAGATTAACGGCTTTCCACGCCTGATGTGCAAGACGCGGCTTGATGCGCTGCCTGCGGACGAGCCGGTTCACGTGCATCCCATGCGCACCTTCCCGGTCATCAAGGATCTGGTGACAGACGTGCGGTGGAAC
>JAICWV010000117.1 GCA_025966365.1 Chloroflexota bacterium
AATGGCAAAGGCAAAATTCGAGCGCAACAAGCCGCATTTGAACGTGGGAACGATCGGCCACATCGACCACGGGAAGACGACGCTAACGGCCGCGATCACCAAAGTGCTGGCGGATCAGGGGTTGGCGGAGAAGCGGAACTTCGAAGACATCGACAACGCCCCGGAAGAGCGGGAGCGGGGAATCACGATTGCGATTACCCATGTCGAGTACCAGACGCAGAACCGGCATTACGCCCACGTGGACTGCCCGGGTCATGCCGACTACATCAAGAACATGATCACCGGAGCAGCCCAGATGGATGGCGCCATCCTGGTGGTCAGTGCCGCCGATGGACCCATGCCCCAGACCCGAGAGCACGTCCTGCTGGCCCGGCAGGTAGAAGTCCCCTCGATCGTGGTCTTCCTGAACAAAGTGGACATGGTCGATGACGAGGAGCTGCTCGACCTGGTGGAGCTGGAAGTCCGAGAGCTGCTCTCCAAGTACGACTTCCCCGGGGATGACGTTCCCGTCATTCGGGGATCCGCCTTAAAAGCCCTGGAAGGGGATCAGGCCGGGATCCAGAGCATCCTGGATCTGATGGAGGCGGTGGATACCTACATCCCCACGCCCCCGCGTCCGGTGGATCAGCCCTTCCTGATGCCCATCGAAGATGTGTTTGGCATCAAGGGACGGGGCACGGTGGTGACCGGACGGATCGAGCGAGGACTGGTCAAGGTGGGCGACACGGTGGACATCATCGGGATCACCGACACCCGACCGACGGTGGTGACCGGAGTCGAGATGTTCAAGAAGCTCTTAGATCAGGGCGAAGCCGGGGATAACGTGGGGACCTTGCTGCGGGGGATTGAGCGGACCGACGTGGAACGCGGCCAGGTGCTGGCCAAGCCGGGGAGCATTCATCCCCATACCGAGTTCGACGCCGAGGTCTATGTCTTAACCAAGGACGAAGGGGGGAGGCATACCCCCTTCTTTAACGGCTACCGTCCCCAGTTCTACCTGCGGACCACCGATGTGACCGGGACCATCCAGCTGCCCGAGGGAGTGGAGATGGTGATGCCGGGGGACAACATCCAGATGCATGTCAGTTTGATCAATCCCATTGCCATCGAGCAGGGGCTGCGGTTTGCCATCCGGGAGGGCGGCAGAACCGTCGGCTCCGGCGTGGTCACTGCGGTGGAGAAGTAAGCCGTGGGACGAACGCTTACCAAGCAGCGCATCCGCATTCGGCTGAAGGCCTACGATCACAAGATCCTGGACCGCTCGGCGGAGCAAATCGTGGACACGGCGCAAAGGACCGGAGCCAACGTCTCCGGTCCGGTGCCGCTTCCCACCGAGATCAACCGCTACACGGTTCTGCGATCTCCGTTTATCGACAAGGACTCGCGCGAACAGTTCGAGATCCGCACGCACAAGCGTCTGATTGACGTGCTCGAGCCCACGCCCAAGACGGTGGATGCGCTAATGCGCCTCAACCTGCCGGCCGGTGTGGACATCGAGATCAAGCTGTAGGACGGAAGGGCCATGGTTAACGCATTGATCGGCCGCAAGATCGGCATGACCCAGGTATTCACCGAGATTGGTGAGGCCGTGGGCGTGACCGTCTTGGAGGTCGGCCCGAACTACGTGAGCCAGATCAAGACCCTCGAACGAGACGGGTACGAGGCGGTGCAGTTGGGCTTCGACGAGACCAAGAAGCTGAGCAAGCCGGAGCGCGGGCACTTGAAGGCACTGTCGGTCCCGGGCTTGCGCCACCTCCATGAGGTCCAGGCGACCGGCGAGCCGGTGGAGATCGGCCAGGAGCTGGGCGCCGGCGTGTTCGAGAAGGGCGAGAAAGTTGATGTGACCGTCGGAGCCGTTAACGGCACCGCGGGGAGCAAGGGTAAAGGGTTCGCCGGAACAGTGAAGCGACACGGCTTTGCCGGTGGTCCCAAGACCCACGGCCAGTCGGACCGACATCGCGCTCCTGGGTCCATCGGCGCCAGCTCCACACCCGGACGCGTCTTCAAGGGCATGCGCATGTCGGGCCAGATGGGCAACAAGCGGCGCACCGTCCTCAACCTCGAGGTCGTGGACGTGCTGCCGGACCGGAACCTGGTTCTGGTGAAGGGCGGCGTGCCCGGGGCCAAGAACGGCATCGTCGTCATCCGCAAGGCCGTCAAGGCAAGGAAGTAGGGGGGGACGATGGCAGAGATTCCAGTCAAGAACCTGGCCGGTGAGCCGGTGGAGTCCATTACCGTGAGCGACGATGTATTCGGCGCGCAGGTGAACGGTCCGCTGATGCATCAGGCGGTACAGCGAATCCTGGCCGATCAGCGGCTGGGGACGCATAAAGCGAAGACCCGCAGTGAGGTCCACGGGTCCGGCGAGAAACCGTGGCGCCAGAAGGGAACCGGGCGCGCCCGTCAGGGCATGCGCACATCGCCGCTGTTCAAGGGTGGCGGCGTGGTCTTTCCTCCCACGCCCCGGAGTTATTCGGTCCGTATGCCGAAGAAGATGCGCCGGGCTGCGACCCGCTCCGCGCTCAGCTCCCGGCTGGCCGACGGCGGCATCCAGGTAGTCACGTCACTACAGCCGGCCGAGCCGAAGACCAGGGTTATGGCTCAGGCGCTGCACACACTCAATGCCGCAGGCAAGGTCCTCCTCGTGGATCTGCCTGTTACGGACGAGACCAGGCGTGCTTCACGGAATATTCCCGGCGTCAATTTCAAACCCGCGTCCACTGTGAACATCGTCGATGTGCTGGACAACGACGTTCTCATCTTCTCGGTTGACGGGATCCGGGAGCTCGAAAGGTTGCTGACCGATGCAAACGTATGAAGTCCTGATGCGGCCGGTGGTCAGTGAGAAGAGCACGGACCTGGCCCACGACAACAAATACACATTTGAGGTGAGCCCTCGATCGAACAAGATCGAGATTCGCCGCGCAGTCGAGGATCGCTATGGCGTCCACGTTACCGGGGTGCGCGTGATGACCATGCCCGCCAAGCAGAAGGGTGCCGGTTTTGTCGGCATCAACAAGCGGCGCCGCGGGCTGACGACGTCGTGGAAGAAGGCAGTGGTGACGGTTGCCCCGGGCGAGCGCATCGAAGACTTCTTCGGGGCCGTCTAGGCGAGCGGGAGAGAAGGAATGCCAGTCAAGAAATACAAACCGACGTCGCCGGGACGGCGCGAGATGTCAGTCTCGACGTTTTCCGAGATCACCAAGAGCAAGCCCGAGAAGGCGCTGGTCCAGCCACTGCCGCGTAAGGCGGGCCGGAACAACCAGGGCCGCATCACCACCCGGCATCAGGGCGGCGGGCACAAGCGCCAGTATCGGATCATCGACTTCAAGCGCAACAAGATCGGGATCCCGGCCAAGGTGGCGGCGATCGAGTACGATCCGAACCGCTCGGCTCGGATCGCGCTCCTGTTCTACCAGGATGGCGACAAGCGCTATATCCTGGCCCCGAATGGGCTGCGGGTGGGAGATACCGTCTCTGCCGGGCCTGAGGCCGAGCCCCGGACGGGCAACGCGCTTCCCCTCAGAAACATTCCGCTGGGCACAGTCATCCACAACATCGAGCTGCAGCCGGGACGCGGCGGAGTGCTGGTCCGATCCGCGGGCACGCAGGCGCAGCTGGTAGCCCGCGAGGGCGAGTACGCAACGATCCGCATGCCGTCGGGAGAGATGCGGATGATCAATGTCAACGGTATGGCGACGATCGGCCAGGTTGGGAACGTCGAGCACTCGCTGGAGCGTATCGGCAAGGCCGGTCGGTCGCGCCACCTGGGGCGGAGGCCAAGCGTCCGCGGCTCGGTCATGAACCCGGTCGACCACCCGCACGGTGGAGGTGAGGGCCGCGCGCCGATCGGGGGCCAGCCGCAGACGCCGTGGGGGAAGCCGACGCTAGGTCACCGCACGCGCGGAAAGAAGCAGTCAGATCAGTTCATTATCCGGCGACGGAAGACGGGCCGGTAGGAGTCAGAAGTATGTCACGATCCGTCAAGAAAGGGCCCTACATCGAGCCGTCGCTGGCGAAGAAGGTCGCTTCCGCGGCGCGGTCCAACCAGAAGCAAATCATACGAACCTGGTCGCGCGCGTCGACCATCGTGCCGGACATGGTCGGCCTGACCATCGCGGTGCATGATGGACGCCGCCACGTCCCCATCTTCATCAGCGAGAACATGGTCGGACACAAGCTGGGTGAGTTCGCTCCCACACGCCACTTCCGTGGCCACATCAAGGGCGAGCGATCCGGATCGGTGCGATAGGGAACGTCATGGAAGTTCGAGCCGTAGCCAAGAATGTTCATCGATCGCCGCAAAAGGTTCGCCTGGTGGCGGACGTGGTCCGCGGCCGCACGGTGAATGAGGCGCTGGCGATACTCCAGTTCATGCCTCAGATCGCGGCCCGTGATGTCTACAAGGTCATCAAGTCGGCCGCTGCCAACGCTGAGAACAACTTCGAGCTGGACGTCAATGACCTCGTCATCCATCGGCTGTTCGTGGACGAGGGAACCACCCTCAAGCGCGGCCGGCCCGGCCCGCACGGCCGGTTCAAGCCGCGTCTGCGACGTTGGTCGCATATCACGGCCATCGTTCAAGAGAGAGGAGCCGTTTAATTGGGTCAGAAAGTTAATCCGACCGGTTTCCGAGTCGGAATTATCAAGCCCTGGAGGGCACGCTGGTACGCCGACAAGGGGTACACGGAGTTGGTCCAGGAAGATCGAGCCATTCGCGAGTTGATCATGGGGCGGCACAGCAATGCCGGGGTGGCCGGGATCGACATCGAGCGATCCGGCAACAACGTCACCGCGACCATTCACACCGCGCGGCCGGGAATCATCATCGGCAAGAGCGGGCAGAACGTGGAGGCGCTGCGCCAGGCGCTCGAGAACCTGACCGGGAAGAAAGTCAAGGTCAACATCATCGAGGTTCGCCAGCCCGACACCAACGCCACCCTGGTGGCGCGCAGCATCGCTGATCAGTTGGAGCGGCGCATCTCCTTCCGACGCGCCATGAAGCAGTCCATCCAGCGAGCGATGGATCGCGGTGCCAAGGGAATTAAGGTGCAGGTCTCGGGCCGGCTGGGGGGCGCCGAAATGTCTCGCCGTGAGTCTGACCGCCGCGGCCGCGTGCCGCTGCAGACACTGCGCGCCGACGTGGAGTACGGCACGGCCGAAGCGGTAACCACCTACGGTGTCATCGGCGTCAAGGTCTGGATCTACAAGGGCGACGTGCCCACGCGCCAGGCCTCACCCGAAACTGCTGCGGCGGCAGAGCCGGCAGGCGCTCTGGCGGAGGCATAACACCATGTTGATGCCGTCTCGACTCAAGCATCGGAAGCAGATGCGCGGGCGGAACCGCGGGACCGCGAACCGGGGCACAACCGTCGCCTTCGGCGAGTTCGGCCTGCAGGCGCTCGAGCCCGTCTGGCTGGACAGCCGCCAGATCGAGGCCGCTCGACGTGTCATCACACGCTACGTGCGCCGCGGCGGAAAGGTCTGGATTCGGGTGTTCCCCGACAAGCCGGTAACCAAGAAGCCGGCCGAAACCCGCATGGGCAAGGGCAAGGGCGCGCCCGACCATTACGTGGCGGTCATCAAGCCCGGTCACATCATCTTTGAGCTGGCGGGCGTCCCGCAGGACATGGCTTCCGAGGCCATGCGCCTGGCGTCGTATAAGCTGCCGTTCAAGACCCGCTTCGTAGTCCGCGAGGATGAAGCAGGCGTGGAGGAAGGTGCGTAATGGCTACCAAGCAGGCGCGCGAGCTTCGCGAGCTGGATACACCAGAGCTGCATCGGCGGCTGGTGGATGCCGAGGGAGACCTGCTCGGACTTCGCTTTGGACTGGCCACGCGGCAGACCGAAAATGTTGCCCGCCTGGGACAAGCCCGGCGGGAAATTGCCAGGATCAAGACGATCCTGCACGAGAGAGAGCTGGAGGGGTAAATGCCCGCACAGATAAAGACAAAGACCGGCCGGGTCGTTGGCGATGGAATGGATAAGACCATCGTCGTCGTAGTCGAGCGGCTGGTCGAGCATCCGATTTACAAGAAGCGGATGCGCCGCACCAAGAAGTTTCACGTGCACGATGAGAACAACGACGCGCACGTGGGCGATACCGTCCGGATCGCGGAGACGCGGCCGATCAGCAAGACCAAGACCTGGCGCCTTGACGAGATCGTTCGCAAGGCGGACCATACCACAGCCTGAGAAGAGGACAGCATGATTCAGAACGAGTCGAGGCTGCGGGTGGCGGACAACACGGGAGCGAAGGAACTGCTCGTTATCCGAGTACTCAAGGGTTCAAATGCCAAGTACGGCGGAGTCGGCGATATCGTCGTCGCGACCGTGAAGCAGGCCAATCCGGGTGGTTCGGTGAAAAAGGGTGAGGTAGTTCGCGCCGTGGTCGTTCGGACGGCCAAAGAGTACAACCGGCCCGATGGCTCGACCATCAAGTTCGACGACAACGCCGCCGTCATCCTCATGACCAACCAGAACAACCCGCGCGGCACGCGCATCTTTGGCCCTGTGGCCCGTGAGCTCAGAGAGAAGAACTTTATGAAGATCGTATCGCTTGCTCCGGAGGTGCTGTGATGGCAGGTCAGAAGCGGGCGACCATTCGGAAGATGCAGCCGAAGCTGTCGGTGCGAACCGGCGACCAGGTAGAAGTCATCTCGGGCAAGGACCGTGGCAAGCGCGGGACCATCACCGAGGTGCGGCCAACGGAGAATCGCGTGATCGTGGAAGGCGTGAACATGGTGAAGCGTCACCTGCGCCGCCAGCCCAATGCGCTGCAGGCCGGCATCATCGATATGCCGGCTCCGCTCAGCCGCTCCAACGTCATGCTCATCTGTCCGAATTGCGGAGAGACGACGCGGGTGAGTCACACCACCCTGCCCAACGGCAAGCGCGCCCGCATCTGCAAGCACTGCACCGAGATCCTGGACAAGGAGCAGTAATGGCGGCGCCCCGACTGAAAGAGAAATACCAGACTGACGTGATTCCGGCGCTGGAGCAGGAGCTGGAGTACAGCAACCGCATGGCGGTCCCCACCGTCAAGAAGATTACGCTGAACATCGGATTGGGCGAGGTCCTGACCAACGCCCGGGCACTGGATGCGGCGGTGGGCGACCTAGCCATCATCTCGGGCCAGAAGCCGGTGGTGACCAAGGCCAAGAAGTCCATCGCGCAATTCAAGATCCGGGAGGGCATGGCCATCGGGGCCATGGTGACGCTGAGGGGCGACCGCATGTGGGAGTTCCTGGACCGCTTCATCAGTATCGCCTTGCCGCGCATCCGTGACTTCCAGGGCCTGTCTGATCGAGGGTTTGACGGCCACGGCAACTACAGCATCGGGCTGCGCGAGCAGCTGGTGTTCCCCGAGATCGACTACGACAAGATCGACCGCGTGCGCGGTCTGCAGGTGAATATCGTGACCAGCGCGGAGACGGACCGGGAGGGCAGGGCGTTGCTCGGCCAGCTCGGAATGCCGTTCCGGAGCTAAGGAGACAAGTTTGGCTAAGAAATCAATGATCGCGAAGTCGAGGCGCCCGGCGCGCTATCCCGTGCAGCGGCACAACCGCTGCCTTCGCTGCGGCCGCCCGCGCAGCTACATGCGCAAGTTCGGCCTGTGCCGCATCTGCTTCCGGGAGATGGCTCTCCGTGGGGAGCTGCCCGGCGTGACGAAGGCTAGCTGGTAGGAGCTGAAGCAGTGAACATGACTGATCCGATTGCCGACATGCTCACGCGCGTGCGCAATGCCGCGCAGGCACGTCACACCACGGTCGACATTCCGTTCTCCAAGATCAAGCTGGCGCTGGCCAAGATTCTGGAGCAGGAGGGCTACATCTCCGGCTTCGACGTGAACGAGAACGGAAACCGCAAGTTGCTGCGGGTGCAGCTCAAATACGATCACAACCGGCAGCCGGTGGTCAATGGCCTGCGCCGTCTGAGCCGCCCCGGTCTTCGCGTATACGCGGGCATGCATGATATTCCGCGGGTGCGCGGCGGCATGGGCACGGTGGTGGTATCCACCAACCGCGGCATCATGACCGGGCGCGAGGCGCGGCGGCGTCATCTTGGCGGCGAGTTGATCGCCGAGATCTGGTAGGGGGCAACGATGTCGAGAATTGGACGACGTCCCATCCCGGTTCCCAGCGGCGTCACCATCACCATCAACAACCGCACCGTGGACGTCAAGGGTGCGAACGGCGAACTCTCACGGCAGATTCCCGAGGGGATCAATGTCGAGCAGCAGGACGGCTCGCTGGCCGTGACCCGCGTGAATGACGAGCCGAATGTCCGTGCACTCCACGGCCTGATGCGCGCACTTCTCAGCAACATGGTCACAGGAGTCTCCGCTGGATTCACGCGTGCCCTGGTCATCAATGGTGTCGGTTATCGCGCCACCAAGAACGGCAACGGGCTGCGACTGGCCGTCGGCTATTCGCACCCGGTCGATATTGATGCGCCTCAGGGAATTACCTTTGATGTCCCGGCCCCGACCCGGGTTGAGGTGAAAGGGATCGACAAGGAGCTGGTGGGAGAAATCGCCGCCAAGATCCGGTCAGTCCGCCCACCTGAGCCGTATCTGGGCAAGGGGATACGTTACGAAAACGAGACAATTCGCCGGAAGGCCGGGAAAGCCGGCAAAGTCGGCGGGAAGTAGAGGATCATCACATGCCCGCTACCGCCAAGCTTGTACGCCAGCGCCGCATCAAGCGGCACCGCCGGCTGCGAAACCGCGTTGTCGGTACGCCCGAGCGTCCGCGCCTTAGCGTTTTCCGGAGTAGTGCCAACGTGTACGCACAGATAATCGACGACTCTCACGGGCACACCCTCGTCGCTGCCTCCTCCCTCGAAGAGGGGGCTGCCGCGGGCTCCAAATCGGAGCAGGCGCGCAAAGTGGGAGAGCTGGTGGCCGACCGCGCCAAGACGGCAGGTATTGGAAAAGTCGTGTTCGACCGCGGGGGTTTCCTCTATCACGGCCGGGTCAAGGCCGTGGCCGACGGTGCCCGCGCCAACGGTCTGGAGTTTTAGAGCATGCCACGAAACGAAGTATCGGACTCAAAGCTGGAGGAGACGGTCGTGCGCGTCAACCGCGTGGCCAAAGTGGTCAAGGGCGGCCGGCGCTTCAGCTTTAGCGCCATGGTGGTCGTCGGCGACCGCAACGGATCGGTAGGGGTCGGCCTGGGGAAGGCCGCGGAAGTGCCGGAGGCGATCCGCAAGGGCGTCGAGCAGGCGCGCAAGAGCCTGGTTCACGTCCCGCTGTCCGGCGCCACCATCCCCCACCGCGTCGACACCCACTTCGGCGCCAGCAAAGTGATGCTGAAGCCCGCCGCTCCCGGCACAGGGGTGATCGCGGGTGGCGCCGTTCGCGCCGTGGTCGAGGCGGCAGGAATCAGAGACATCCTGAGCAAGACGTACGGAAGCAACAATCCCGTGAACGTGGTCAAGGCAACCATCCGCGGGTTGCAAGAGCTTCGCTCCGCCGCCGAGGAGGCAGCGGCCCGCGGCCTGACCACGGAAGAACTGGGCGCCACGCATACCCAGGACACGCAGGAGCCGGCCAATGCCGCAACAGCTTGAGATCACCTACGCTCGCAGCGCCATCGGCCGTTCCGAGCGCCAGAAGCGCACCCTGGCTGCGCTGGGGCTCAGCAGGCTGCACCAGACGGTCGTGCGCCCCGACAACGAGAGTGTGCGCGGCATGATCGCGTCCATCAAGCACCTCCTCACCTGGCGTGAGGTAGGAGAAGGCGAGTAATCATGAGACTTCACGATCTCAAGCCCGCCGCGGGCTCCCACCGAGACCGGAAACGGCTCGGGCGAGGGAACGCCACCGGTCAGGGCACCACCGCCGGGAAGGGCACCAAGGGCGAGAAGGCTCGCTCCGGGGGACTTAAAGCCGGGTTCCGCGGAATGTCCTCCCGCAACGCCCGCATCGCTAAACGCCGCGGCTTTACCAATGCCAAGAAGGTCGTGTTTCAGGTCGTCAACCTGTCTGAGCTCGACACCCTCGAGCCCGGCCAGCCGGTAACCGCCGAGTCGCTGCACGCAGCCGGTCTGGTGAGCAGCACCAGACGGCCGGTCAAGATCCTGGGTAAGGGTGAGCTCACCAAGGCATTTGACGTGCAAGACCTCGCCATGTCAGCGTCCGCGCGGCAGAAGGTTGAAGCGGCCGGCGGCTCGGTGACCACGCCGGTAGCCGAAGGAGAGACTGATGGTTCAGGCAGCGCTTAACGCCTTTAGCGTTCCTGACCTGCGCAGGAAGCTCCTCTTTACCCTCGGCCTCCTGGTCGTCTTCCGGATCATCGCGACCGTCCCGGTGCCGAACGTCGACCACGCGGCGCTGCAGAGCGTGCTCAACAGCAACAACCTCCTGCAGATGCTGAACGTGTTCTCCGGGGGGTCTTTGCAGACCTTCTCAATCGCGGCCATGGGCGTCTACCCGTACATCACGGCATCGATCGTGATGCAGCTGCTGGTGCCGATTATTCCCAGGCTGGAAGAGCTGTCCAAGGAAGGCGAATACGGCCGCAACAAGATCAATCAGTACACCCGCATGCTCACGGTTCCGCTCGGCCTCATTCAGGCCTACGGCCAGATGCTGGCACTGAACAGCTTCACCAGCAACGTCACCGTCTTCAAGAACTTCGGCCTGTTCAACGGGCCCACCTTCTTCCCAACCATCACCGTACTGGTCTCGCTGACCGCGGGGACAGTCTTCGCGATGTGGCTGGGCGAGCTGATCACCGAGAACGGTGTAGGAAACGGCATTTCGCTCATCATCTTTGCCGGCATCGTGGCCCGGCTCCCCACGTTGCTCGCGCAGCAGGTGAGCGCCGGTAACGTGGCGTTCCTGCTCATCATGGCCATCATGGCCCTGGTGGTGATCTTCGCCATCGTCTACATCTCGGAGGGGCAGCGCCGGATTCCGGTGCAGTACGCCAAGCGCATCCGCGGCAACCGAATGTATCAGGGGCAATCCACCCACATTCCATTGCGGGTGAACTCGGCGGGCATGATCCCGCTGATCTTCGCCGCGTCAATTGTCATCCTGCCGGGAACCCTGTCCACCTACTTCTACGGGGCGCAACAGGTCTGGCTGCGCAACCTGGCACATTGGGTCTTCAACACGCTTTCGTCCACCAACTGGGTGTACTGGTTCCTGTACTTCATCCTGGTGGTCGGCTTTACCTACTTCTACACCGCGGTGACCTTCCAGCAGCAGAACCTACCGGAAACGCTGCAGAAGAACGGTGGCTTCATCCCTGGCCACCGGCCGGGACGAATGACCGAGCTG
>JAICWV010000121.1 GCA_025966365.1 Chloroflexota bacterium
CAACGCGCTGGTGGACCTCCTGGGCAAACCGATTGCCGAGTCCAGCGCCCTCTTCATTCCCACCGCGATCTACCCCTTCCTGGGTGGCGCTGGTATGGCGTGGAAGGCGATCTGTGGGGGAGCCGCCAGCCCTTTGAGCGGTTTGGGTTGGAAGTCATTGGGAGTGCTGGAGCTAACCGCGCTGCCCAGCATCAAACGCGAGTATTGGGTCGCTGCGGTCCAGGAGACTGACGCCCTGCTGGTTTGGGGTGGTGATGTCGTGTACCTGTGCCGCTGGATGCGGGAGTCCGGACTGGCAGACCTCCTGCCGTCGCTGGACGAGACGGTCTATGTGGGGGTGAGCGCCGGCAGTATGGTTACCGCCCCTGTGTTCGGGGAGACATACAACGACCCTACCACGCCGTTTGTCATCGATACCGGGCTGGGACTGGTTGACTTTGCGCTGCTCCCACACATGGACCACGAGGATCACCCGGAAAGTTCCATGGAAAAGGTGGAAAGAATGGCCGCCGAGGTACCAGTGCCGACGTACGGGATTGACGATCAGACCGCGATACAGGTGATCGACGGCGCCGTCGACGTCATCTCCGAGGGGCACTGGACCGGGTTTGTCCCCTAATGCGCAGGCTCGGCCAGGAGCAGATCGTGCTCCAGCCTGTGTGCCGGCATCTCGGCCGTCAGTGAAGCTCGTGCACGTTGACGCGCCGTCCCATCGCCTCGCGAACCGCATCCGCCGGAACTGCGCCGGCGCGAAGAATCAACGGCGCTTCACCCGTCATATCCACGATCGTCGAGGGAAGGCCGCCTGCCACTGACGCATCGTCCTCCAGGACGGCTTCGATGCGGCCGCCCAGTTGGGCCGCCACTTCCTCGGCAGTGGTGGCTGGAGGCATGCCACTGATATTGGCGCTGGTGCCGACCACCGGCTCGCCCAGGGCCTCCAGCAGACGTAGGGCGGTTCTGGCCGCCGGAACGCGCACCGCTACCGTCTGGCCGCCGCGGGTCAGCTCGTTGGGCAGCGAGCGCCGGGCGGGGAAGACCAGGGTGAGCGCGCCCGGCCAGAACCGATTGATCAAGCGCCAGGCGTCCCTCGGCACGCTCTGGGTCAGCACCGGCAGATCAGCGGCAGTTGCGATGAGGACGGGTACGCGCGCTTCCGGCTGTCGCTCCTTGGCGGTGAAGACCCGCTCGACGGCATCGGGACAGAAGACGCTGGCCGCGAGCCCGTACAGGGTATCGGTCGGAATCGCGACCAACCCTCCTTCGCGGAGCATGGCGGCCGCCGTGGCGATGGCGCCTGGATCACTCGCCGGGAGCCGGAAAGTGTCGATCACGCCGTGTGGGGATGCACGAACACGATGCGATCGTGTCCCGCATAATCCCGAAAAACACTCACGTCAGCGTCATCTGCAAACAGCGTGCGAGCGCTCCGGGACAGTCGAGGGTCGATCTCCAGCAACAGCGGCACACGCCATCCTCTCACACGCAGCTGACAGTCCAGCTGCTCGATCAGCTCCAGCCCACTCGGTCCGGCACGCAGTGCAATCACCGGCTCGTGCTGCACGTCGGCCGAGACTTCGTCCATCATCTCGTCCGATAGGTAGGGAAGATTGGCCACGATCAGGTCCGGCCGCTCGGTCAGCGGCTCTGCCAGGTTTCCCAGAAAAAACTGTACCCGGTCCGCTACCTGGTGGGACGCTGCGTTCCGCCTCGCCACCCCCAGAGCGGCCGCGCTGATGTCGATCGCCTGAATTGCCGCATCGGAAAGCGACCGAGCCAGCGCGACCGCTACCGCGCCGCTTCCGGTACCGATGTCGGCTACCCTCCTCCACTGATGCCGCCGGGCCAGATCCATAGCTCGCTCCAGCAACAGCTCCGTCTCGGGCCTCGGAACCAATACATCCCGCGTTATGTCGAGCCGGAGGCTGTGCCATTCGGTCCAGCCCCGCAGATACGCCACCGGCACACCTTCCGCACGGCGCCCGATCAGGTCGCGATAGCGTGTCCGCTGATTCCGGCTCAGCGGCGCTTCCGGATGGATCAGAACCCACACGCGCGTTGTGTCCGTCGCGTGGGCGAGAAGCAGCTGAGCATCCAGCGCCGCGGTCGGCGACGGCTCCAGCTTCCGCCGTCCCCATGCCAGCACGCCGCCCACCCGCTCGAAGAGCGGTTCGCCGTTCCCCGGATCAGACTGCGTCGTCGAGCTGCTCTGCCTCATCGCGTACCATCAGCTCGTCGATGAAGGGGCCGATCTTTCCCTCCAGCACCGACGGCAGATTGTGCATGGTCAGACCGACGCGGTGATCGGTGACGCGATCCTGGGGGAAGTTGTAGGTCCGGATCTTTTCTGACCGATCTCCCGATTGCACCTGCGATCGCCTGGTCTCCCCCAGCTCTTTGGCCCGCCGCTCCTGCTCCTTGTCATACAGCCGGGAGCGGAGAACCGCCATGGCGCTGGCGCGGTTTTGAATCTGTGAGCGCTCGTTCTGGCATGTCACCACGATTCCGGTGGGCAGATGAGTGATGCGCACCGCGCTGTCGGTCGTATTGACTCCCTGGCCCCCGTGGCCGCTGGAGCGGTACACGTCAATCCGGAGATCATCCGGACGTATCTCGACGTCGACTTCCTCCGCCTCCGGCAGCACATTCACGCTCACCGTCGAGGTGTGGATGCGACCCCCCGATTCCGTCACGGGAATGCGCTGGACGCGGTGGACTCCGCTCTCATACTTGAGCTTGCCGTAGGCACCGTCGCCGGACGCCTCAAAAATGATCTCTTTGTAACCGCCGAGGTCGCTCTCGGCTTCACTCATCGCCTCGACCTTCCACCCCTGCTGCTCTGCATACAGGGCATACATGCGGAACAGTTCGCGCGCAAAGAGCGCCGCCTCTTCACCACCGGCGCTGGCCCGGATCTCCATGATGGCGTTCTTGACGTCGTTGGGATCGCGCGGCACCAGAAGCCGTCGAAGCTTCCCTTCGATCTCGTCGCGCAGCGGCTCGGACTCCGTCAACATCTCGCGCGCCAACTCCCGTAACTCCTCGTCGGCACCGTCGCTCAGGATGCCGCGCGCATCCTCGATCTCACGCTCGACCCCTTCCAGCTCTCCAATCAGGGTCACGACGGGTGACAGCTGAGAATGCTCGCGGGCATACTGCTGCAGCAACGGTAGATTGGAGACCACCTCGGGATCAGCCATCAGTGATGCCAGCTCGTCATAGCGCCGTTTTACAGCCTGCAGTCGGTCGATCATGGACGATTCTCTCACGGAGCCAGGCGCGCTGTGCCTGTGGCTTGAATCGCCTTCAAGTCGGCTGCCAGGACAGCCCGCAAGGCCGCGATCGCCACCTCCACCTGATCGTCGGACGGTTCGCGTGTGGTCAGGTGCTGGAGCCACAGGCCCGGCTGCATCACGATGCGGACCGGCGTAAACGAGTAGAAGCGTGCTCCCAGCCTCAACAGCTCATAGCCAAGAGCGGCAATCAGCGGTACCAGCAGAATGCGGCTGACGATTCCAATCAGAAAGGGCGGGTGCCCAAGTACTGCGAACACGACGATGGAGAGGGCAGCCACCCAGAGCAAGAAGGCGGTGCCGCAGCGGACATGCAGCGTCGAGTAGCGCTGCACCTGTTCCGGGGTCAGCGTTGCGCCCGCCTCATAGGCATTGATGGTCTTGTGCTCGGCGCCGTGGTACTGGAACACGCGGTACATCTGCGGCATGCGGGCGATCAGAGTCAGGTAACCGAGAAAGAGCGCCAGCCGGATGATGCCCTCAACGATATTGCCCACCAGCGAGTCATGGACCACCCCACCAGCGGCCCGAGATACCACTAACGGAAAGACGAAGAACAGCCCAACAGCCAGTGTCATCGAGAAAGCGAGCATGATTCCGACCGTTCGCTTCGACACGTCCTCCTCGGCAATACCGCTGTGGACGCGGGCCGAGAAGAGCATCATGCGCGTGCCCAGGATCAGCATCTCCCACAATGCAATGAGGCCGCGTATCAGCGGCAGCCGTGCAACCTGCCCCCGGACCGCCCCGGGCAGGTCCTCCGTCCGGCTCACCAGCCGGCCGTCGGGGGCGCGCACGATGGTGGTCGCTTGACTCAGACCGCGCATCATCACGCCGTCCACAACCGCCTGACCGCCGTAGTAGACCGTTCTCATTTGCCGACGCCTCAACGAAAAGGGAGCCGGACGTGAGCCCGACTCCCCTTACTGTGTCAACCGCTTACTTGTTCTGATCGAGATTGAACCGGCGGCGGAATCGCTCCACCTGTCCGGTCGCGTCCAGGATTCGCTGCGTTCCGGTGTAAAACGGATGGCAGTTCGAGCACACATCCACCTTCAGTGTCGGGCTCGTAGACCGCGTAGTGAACGTGTTGCCGCACGAGCATGTGACCGTGGACTCGACGTACTCTGGATGAATTCCCTGCTTCATGAAAAAACCTTCCCTAAAGGTGCCTGGCCTGGTCGGCCAGCAGTCGCACCTGCTTGACCAGTGCCGGTAGATGTTTGAGGATGGTGAGCGTCAGACCCGCCGCTTGCAGGCGATCTCTCTGATCCGGTTCCATCGGGCGCTTTTTGAGAAAATGCGCCACCTGTAGCATGAGATTAATCGCGATGCTCGCCGCTGTCAGCGCACTCGCCGCAATGGTGAGATTGCGGATGAAGGGCGACGCCGTCGGTGTCGGCTCTCCCGGGACGCTGACGTCACTAGGGATGTTGATCTGACTCATGCTCCACATCCTCCAGACAGTTGAAGCCGGGGGCAATTCCCGGCCTCGTTACCACAAATTGTAGCCGTTGATTGGACAATTGGTCAAGGAGTCGCGATGGGCGCTCGAATAATCCTGGGGGTCAGCGGTAGCATCGCCGCCTTCAAGGCGGCACGCCTCGCCAGCGACCTGGTCCAGTCGGGACACGCGGTGCAGGTGGTGCTCACTCCAGGCGGGGCCCGTTTCATCTCGCCGCTCACCTTCGAAGCTCTCAGCGGCCGGCCCGTTCCCCTCGAGGTTTGGGACGAGTCCGGCGGCCAGGGACCAATGGGGCACATCGAGATGAGCCGCTGGGCCGATATTCTGGCGGTCGCTCCGGCCAGTGCCGGCGCCGTTGCGCGTCTGGCGCTCGGCCTTCCCGCCGACATGCTGGGTGCCGTGGCCCTCTCTGCCTGCTGCCCGCTCCTGATCGCGCCCGCCATGGAAACCGGCATGTGGGAGCATCCGGCCACCCAGGAGCACGTCCAGACACTTCGGCTTCGCGGAGCCACGATCGTGGGCCCGAAAATTGGTCGCCTGGCCTCCGGCGCATCCGGCGCCGGAAGGATGGCGGAGCCGGATGAGATCCGGCATGAGATCGAACGGGTCCTGGCGGGTACCGGGGATCTGGACGGAGTTCGGGTGCTGGTAACGGCCGGCCCCACCTTCGAGCCCATCGATCCTGTCCGGTACATTGGCAATCGAAGCTCCGGAAAGATGGGTTACGCCGTTGCCGAAGAGGCGCAACAGCGCGGCGCCGAGGTCACGCTCATCTCCGGCCCCACCGCCCTCAGCCCTCCAGCGGGTATGGCGGTCGTACCGGTGGAGACCCACGATCAGATGCAAGGCGCGGTGCTCCAGCACGGCGTCGGCCAGGACGTGATCGTGATGGCCGCGGCGGTGGCCGACTTCACGCCGGTCGAGCCGGCATCCGAAAAGCTTAGGCGCAGCGCGAACCTGACGCTATCTCTTGCGCCCACCTCCGATATTGCCGCCCAAGCCACACGGGCAGCACCGGAGGCGTTCCACGTCGGCTTCGCGCTTGAAACCGGCGATCTGATCGGCCGTGCCCGGGAAAAGCTGCAGCACAAGGGCCAGGATCTGGTGGTGGCGAACGCGGTCTCCGAGACTCACAACCCCTTCGGCTCCGACACCAATCGGGTCAGCCTGGTCACGCGGGACGGAATTCGGGAGCTGGAAGAGAGCTCGAAGCGCGAAGTGGCCAGGCAGCTCTGGGATGAGATTCTCCGCTTGCGGCCAGAGCTACGGCTTCAGCACCGCTCCCACCAGTGACCCGCCCTCAGACTCGATCTGGAGTCTGGCTGCCTCGAGGTCGGTCCTGGTGGTGACCTCCTTCTCCGCCACCAGCACTACGGCGTCGGCAGCAGCGGACGAGAGGACTGTCTGCGGGTCGTCGAGAATGCCTCGGCCGCGGATGATCGTGTAGCCGGGAAACTCGTCGGCTTCCCCTCCAACATCCACCAAGCGAACCGGCTGATCGGCGGCCTGCACCGCACCGGCGATGGTTTCGGCCACATCCGCGGCCGGGGTAGAGGATCGTACGGAGGCGATCAGGATGACCCGGGCCGCGGGTGCCATCACGTGCAGGCGCGCGAATAGGATGGCGCTGGACTGAGTCGCCGGCATCAGTCGCTGAGGACCGGAACCCGAAGCGCCCGCTCGACGTCAGCTCGGTTCCGGACCCGCGGGTCCAGCGCGTCCCAGAGGAAGGCGGCGCCCAGCGCCACCAGAACCCCCAATACCAGCCGGAGCAGGAGGGTCACCGTGGCGTGCGACGTCGGCGCCGGACCGACCGAGGCGGGCGAGATGACGCGGGTGTAAATACGTTTCGCCATCGGTCCCAGGAACTTCGCCCGGTCGGTGGTCATAGCGGCCGCCAGTGCCTCCCCGGCTTTGAGCGCCACCGTGGGGTCAGGGCTGGCGAGACACAGAGTAACTGTCCGATCCCTGCGCGAGCCGCCGACAGCCCAGTTGGGCGCCTGCGGAAAGGAAGCTGTCGGAAACACGGTGTCGGTGATGTAGCTGGAGACGCTCGCGCTCTGAGCGATGTCGAGAATATCGTCGGCGAAGAAGTTGGCGGCGGTCTCACCAGCCAGGAGCTCGCCAGCCGACTGCAGTGAGGTCGGCGGGGCTGAGATCAGGCTGGGAGCGGACATATCGGCCACATACAGCTCGGTGCACGATTGATATCCCGCGTTCGTATTCGCCTGGCGATAGAAGTACGCGCTTACAGCCAGATCAACACAGATGATGAGGACGATGAGGTACCATCGCCGCCCCAAAATGCCGAGGTAGGTGCCGATGTCCATCAGTACGCGCCGTGCGCCCGTACCACCGCGACCACCGTCCGAAGCAGGATCTTGGCGTCCAGCGCCAGCGACCAGTTGCTGGCGTAATAGACGTCCATCATCACCATCTCGTCGAAGTGCAGGTCGCTTCGCCCGCTCACCTGCCAGAGACCCGTCATTCCGGGCTTGACCAGCAGCCTCCGGCGCTGGCGGGGATCATACTGCTCGACCTCCTGAGGCAATGGCGGACGTGGGCCGACCAGGCTCATGTCTCCCCGCAACACGTTCCAGAGCTGCGGCAGCTCGTCGAGGCTGAAACGCCGCAGGCGGCGCCCCAGAGGCGTGCAGCGCGGGTCGTTCCGGATCTTGAACAGCGGACCGTCGACCTCGTTGAGGTTTTCCAGTACCGAGCGTAACTCGCCCGCATTTCGCCGCATGGTGCGGAACTTCCAGCAGTGAAACACCTGCCCGCCCAGCCCTACGCGATCCTGTGTAATGAAGACCGGCGAGCCGGACTCCAGACGGATAAAAAGCGCAATCACGGCGCAGATGGGCAGCGTGACAACCAGGCCCATTCCCGCCACCACCATGTCGATCAACCGCTTGGCTCCTCGCTCCAGCCGCCGGAGCGGCCGGTCCTTCACGTCGAGCAGGGGAATGCCGGCGATCTGATCCACGTTGACGCGGCCAAGGCTGGTCTCAAAGAGGTCGGGCACGATCTTCAGCCCCACTCCGTGCCGCTCGCACAGGCCCACGATCGGCGCCATCTCGTCATGCGACTCCGCCGGAAGCGCCACGATAATCTGGTCCACGCCTCCGCGTCCGACCAGGTCTGGAAGCTGGGCCACAGTGCCCAGCGACCGGAAGCGGCCAAAATCGCGCTTGGCGTCGGCCGCCCGTTCCACCACGAAGCCCTGCAAGGCATATCCGAGGTCGGGACGGCTGATGACGCTCTGCATCACCATCTTCCCCACGTCGGTAGCACCCACGATTACCAGTCGCTGCACGCCGACACCTCGGCGGTGCAGCCTCCCCTGGCCCCAGCGGTACAGGGTGCGCCCGAGCGAGAGCAGGACGATCAGGAGTACCCAGACATAGACCGTCACCCCGCGGGAATACCCATACTTCTGCAGCATGCTGGTTACAACCACCATGGAGGCCACGGCGATGGTGGCGGTGCTAAAGCTGGTCACCACCTCGTCCACCGTTTCGCGACCCAGCCTCCAGGCGTACGCTCCCTTGAGCAAGAGAAGAGGAAGCATGACACAGACCAGAAACAGGATCAGTGGCTCGTACTGGCCCAGCGAGACCTGCTCCTTGATGGCGGGACCGATCTGCAGCGTGTAGCGCACCCAGTAGGCCAGCAGGAAAGCAGCCACTACCAGACCGGCATCCAGGAGTACCAGACCGCTGGTCACGATCCATTGCACGCGCGCGGCGCTGTGCGCACCGCGCGCCTGAAGGATGGGCTGAAGATCGGCGACGCTAGTTTGCCCCATGCGCCGCCTCGTACACCCTCACGGTCTGCCGGGCGGTTTCCTCCCAGGAATAGCCCGCGGCCCGCACCATTCCCTTCGCTCTGAGCCGGTCTCGCAGCGCCCGATCCTCCAGAATCCGTCCCATAGCTTCTTCAAGTGCCTCCGACGATCCCGGCTCGACCACCAGAGCTGCGTCCGCGGCTAGCTCGCGCAAGCTACTGGAGTCTGTGGTGACCACCGGAAGCCCGCACGCCATGGCCTCGAGGACAGGAAGGCCGAAACCTTCATACACCGAAGGGAAGGCAAAAAGATCGGCATCAGTATACCAGAGGGGTAGATCGGCCGGACGGACGTAACCGGCGAAATAGACGTGCTCCCGGAGACGCAGTCGCTCGACCAGATCGAAGAGCGGCTGGTAGTCCCATCCCGGCGCGCCCACCAAAGCCAGGGCGTGAGGAAGGTCGCGCTCGCGTCGTAATTGGGCGAACGCTCGGATGAGAACGTCGACATTCTTGCGAGGCTCCAGCGTGCCGACGTGAAGGAGATACGGTCTGCCGCCGAGTGGGTGGGACTGGCCGCGGGAGGATCTCACCGGCTTGAACGAGGGATCGACTCCGAGCGGCACCACCGAAATCTTCTCCTCGGGGATACTCAGCAGATCCACCAGGTCGTCGCGGGTGCTGCGCGATACTGCGATCACCCGGGTGGCCCGGCGAGCGCTCCGCGCCACCGCCCAGTCGAGATAACGCTTGCGCCGGGCGCTCAGCCGCTCCGGGTGCCGCAAAAACGATAGGTCGTGCACGGTGACCACCGACGGCTGCGCCACCAGCTCCGGAATCACGTTCACCGTGCCATGGATCACGGTGAGCCGCGCCGCTCGCGCCTGAATCGGGAAACCGAGCTGCTCCCAGGCAATTCGAACGGACGGACGTACTGTCCCGACCGGCGCTGCCACCGATTCGACACCGGGCGGCGAGGTCGTTCCCTTGCCCAGAAACGCGAGGTAGTCGTACCGGCCGCCGGCCACCGGCAGATGACGCAGCAGCTGCCCCATATAGGTGCTTACTCCCGCCGCCCGATAGTCCGTCCCGCCGCTGTAGAGGTACGCAATCAGGCCTACGCGCACGCCGGTGCTTCTCTGCCGCGCACCCGAACGTCCCCAACGCGCCGGGTGATCCGCCGCGCGTCGAGGTACTCCAGGAAGGCCTGCGCGTATTTCCGCGATGTTCCCGCGGCATCTCGGAACCGCCCCATGGACACGTCACCTTCGCGGTCGATGATACTCAGGGCCAAAGTCAGCATCTTGTCGAAGGCAGCGGCGGTGAAGTAGATGCCGCTGCCGACGTGGACAATCTCCCCATTCTCTGCCAGGAAGGAAAGAAGCTCTGCGTCGGTGCGGGCAAAGTCCTGCAGGTCGCGGCCACTTGGCGGAGTGAACTCCCTGGCGGAGAGGGCCGCCAGCACGCGCTCGGCTTCCTCGCGGCGGGACTCTCCCGCGTCCACGAATCCCGGCAGCGCAATAAGCGATCCAGAGTCCTCGACCACGCCCCGGACGAGCAGGGCGCTCAGCCAGCTGTCCCACTCCGCCCGATCGCGGTGAAGTTTGCTCCGGAGCTCCTCACGGGTTATGCCACGTCGCAGCGGATTGTCTGTGTGAAACCGCTCGAGAATCGAGCGGGCTCGCTCGCTCATCCTGGCCCAGGACCTGGCTCCTGCATACCCGTCTCCGACGGGCACGGCTGTCCCGTTGTCCACTGCCCGTCCCAGAGCTTCTCGCAGCATCGCCTCCGGCAGCGCCGCTATCTCGGCGATCTGGCCGGGCGTCAGCACCCGGGAAGTCTGCAGGGCGGCCTCCATCACACGCTCCGGGTCGTCCGACAAGAGCGCCGCCAGCCGTTGCACCGCACCGGCATCGTTCCGACGGTGTCGCGGCCGTATATCCACCACGCCGCCTCCGGCGATCGTCCGCGCCGGCGCGGGAAGTCGAAGAATGAAGCGCTGGCGCAGGATCGCGGGCAGAGGCGTGCTGCTCCGAATCTGCAGCCAACCGGTATCGCCCGGTTCGACTCGATTTGCTCCTAGAACCGATACGGTCGCCGGGTACTCGCCTGCCCCGAGGTGCAGTCTTACTTCCTGCCCGTGTTTCAACGCGAACGGCGCGTCCCTGACCACGCGGACATGCGCATCAAAGCGGCGGGTGGGAACGATTGCGCCCGGAGGGGTCAGCACATCGCCTCGCCCTACCTCGTTCCGCTCCACGCCCACGAGATTTGCCGCCACCCGCGTTCCGGGGAGAGCTCGATCGACGGGAGTGGAGTGGGTCTGAAGTGAGCGGATGCGGGCGCGCCGGCCGGACGGCAGGACCTCGACCTCGTCTCCGGCCGCAAGCGTTCCGTCGTGAAGCGTTCCCGTCACCACCGTGCCGAAC
>JAICWV010000252.1 GCA_025966365.1 Chloroflexota bacterium
CCTGAAGAAGGAAAGCGACGCCGGCTCGAAGAGCCGATTGCACACGCTGGACAATGAACTCGCCGAACTCGAGGAGAAGTCGGCGGCTCTGACCGCGCGCTGGAGTGCCGAGAAGAACAAGCTCTCCAACGCGCAGAAACTGAAGAGCGAACTCGACGGTTTGCGCATCGAGCTCGCCAACGCCCAGCGCCGTGGCGAGTATCAGCGCGCGGGCGAACTGGCCTATGGCCGGATTCCCGAACTCGAGAAGCGGCTCGCCGATATCGAGGCCAAGGAAAACGCCGGCGAGATGATGGAGGAGGCCGTCACCGCCAACCACATTGCCCAGGTGGTGTCGCGCTGGACCGGCGTGCCCGTCGACAAGATGCTCGAGGGCGAGAAGGACAAGCTGCTCAGGATGGAAGACAGTCTCGGCCAGCGCGTGGTCGGCCAGGCGGAGGCCGTGCATGCGGTCGCGACCGCCGTTCGCCGCTCCCGCGCCGGCTTGCAGGATCCCAATCGACCGATGGGTTCGTTCATGTTCCTGGGGCCAACTGGCGTCGGCAAGACCGAACTGACGAAAGCACTCGCCGAATATCTGTTCAACGACGAGACCGCGATGGTGCGTCTCGACATGTCGGAATACATGGAGAAGCACTCGGTTTCTCGGTTGATCGGCGCGCCTCCGGGCTATGTCGGCTATGACGAGGGCGGCGCGCTGACCGAAGCGGTGCGGCGGCGTCCGTATCAGGTCGTGTTGTTCGACGAGATCGAGAAGGCACACCCCGACGTCTTCAACGTGCTGCTGCAGGTGCTGGATGACGGCCGGTTGACCGATGGTCAGGGCCGCACCGTGGACTTTCGCAATACGCTGATCATCATGACGTCCAATCTCGGCTCGGAGTTCCTCGTCAACCAGCCGGAAGACGAGGACACTTCCGCGGTGCGCGAGCAGGTCATGGCTACGGTGCGGGCGCATTTCCGCCCCGAATTCCTCAACCGTGTCGACGAGATCATCCTGTTCCATCGTTTGCAGAAGAGCGAGATGGGCCGGATCGTCGAAATCCAGTTCGCGCGGCTGCAAAAGCTGCTGGAAGAGCGCAAGATCGTGCTGACGCTCGACGCCGCGGCGCGCGACTGGCTGGCGGCCAAGGGCTGGGATCCGGCCTATGGCGCGCGGCCTCTGAAACGGGTGATCCAGCGCAACCTGCAGGATCCGCTGGCCGAACTGATACTGGCCGGCGACGTGCGGGACGGCGCTCAGGTCGCCATCTCGGCGCAAGGCAACGTGCTCACGTTCAACGGCAAGGCGCCGCAGACCGCTGAGATTGCGCAGTTCGAGACGCCGAAGCCAAAGCGGAAGCTGCACTGACACGCGCCACTCGGAGAGTCCGGCCCTCCATCTTCGTCATGGCCGGACCTGTTCCGGCCATCCACGTCTTTGATGCTGTTCGGCTTTCAAGATGTGGATGCCCGTGACAAGCGCGGGCATGAGGAGTCAATTGCGAAGGGCCGTTGGTATGAGGCGATCGCCCGCCCCGCGATGACGATGCCGGCGACGTCGAGCTGGACAAGATTTAATGAAACTTGCTGTGACCACAGCGGTTTTTC
>JAICWV010000052.1 GCA_025966365.1 Chloroflexota bacterium
CCCAATAACGCGCTTCCGCAGAGCGACTACCCGGACCCCATCGCCAAGATGGCGGCCAAGATGCTGGCCAAGGCCGGGAAGCAGAACCTGGTAGTCGGCGATGCCTCCGACCTCATGCCCGCCGCTCTGGGAAGTGGGTTCGAGTTCACCGAGCTGCAGAAGTGGTTCCAGAACCCGAGCCAGAGCAACACCCAGACCATCCTCAAGGATCTGGAGAACGAGGCCAAGAAGGACTACAAGTAAACCTCGAGGTCGCATTGGAGGTTCATGTCAGGAACGGCTACACGTAGATGACGGGGTGCTCATAACGCCCCTGTAATCGGACACAAGGACGGCGCCGGGCGATCGTCCGGCGCCGTCTTCTCTCCGGAGGTGCCAGGTGGATCAAGCACAACCAGCAATTACACCGCCCAACACGAGCAGTGTGACTGCCATGCCGACCGCGACAACGCGACGACCGCGGCGACGCCCCATCGGCGGCGGCCAGCTTCCTGCCGCACTGGTCTTCATTGGCCCGGCCTTGATTCTCATCGGCATCCTCATCGTCTATCCGGCCGTCAAGACCATCTACAACAGCTTTTATCAGGTCAACGGCATCGGGATCAGCGCGCCAACGGTCTTTGTCGGGTGGCAGAACTACTCTGATGTGTTCACCGATCCCAACTTGCAGACCGCCATCAAGAACAACATTCTGTGGATCGTGATCGTCACGCCGCTGACGGTCGTCCTGGGCGTCATTTTTGCCGTCCTCTTCGATAAGGTTCGCTACGAGGCGGTTGCCAAGTCCATCGTCTTCATTCCCATGGCCATATCGGCCACGGCGGCCGGCGTCATCTGGACGCTTATGTACGCCGATGATCCGAACATCGGCACCTTCAACGCCATTCTGAACTGGTTTCACGCCGGTCCCATTTCCTTCCTCGGAAACAGCACCTTTGCCGACTGGGCGCTATTCGGCGCCCAGATCTGGATGAGTATGGGATTCGCGGTCGTGGTGCTGTCGGCGGCGCTGAAGTCCATTCCGGCGGACATCAACGAAGCGGCGCTGATTGACGGCGCCAACGCCTGGCAGATTTTCAGCCGTATCACCGTGCCGCTCATGTGGCCGACGGTCATGGTCATTGCAACCCTGACCATGATCGGCGTGATCAAGGTCTTCGATATCGTGATCGTCATGACCGGAGGCGGCCCAGCCGGCTCCACTGAAGTGCTGGCCACGCGCATGTACGAAGAGGCGTTCAAATTCTTCAACCAGGGACAGGGCAGTGCCATCGCCGTCATCCTTCTGGTTGCCGTGCTTCCCGTGATGGCACTGAATATCCGCCGCTTCCAGACGGAAGGGCAGCGGTAGGAAGGGAGAATACGATGGCCACCACCACCGCCAGCAAGGTCATAGGGGATACCGAAAGCGCGACCACGCCGATGGTCGTGGGGCAGGCGCCGCATTGGTACACCCGCCTCCCGCTTCACATCGTCATCATCGCCATCAGCGTGCTCTGGCTGATGCCGACCGTGGCGTTGCTCTTCACGTCCGTGCGCAACATTCAAGACATCAACACCTCACTGTGGTGGAACCTTCTCTGGGCGCCGCATCAGTTCACGCTCGTGAACTACAGGGCGGTGCTCGAGAACCAGCTGGGGTCGGTCAGCATGGGGCGGGCGTTCCTGAACAGCGTCTTCATCACCGTCCCGGCGACAATCTTTCCCATCGTCATCGGTGCCTGGGCGGCCTACGCGTTTGCCTGGATCCGCTTTCCGTTGCGGAACACCATCTTCCTGATCCTGGTCGGGCTGCAGATCATTCCGCTGCAGATGCTCCTGATTCCGCTGCTCCGGATCTTCACGCAGCTGCACATCTATGGGTCGTATCCGTCCCTCTGGATCGCCCATACCGCCTTTGGTCTGCCGCTGGCGATCTATATCATGCGGAACTTCATGTCCGGCATCCCCTACGACCTGCTGGAGTCGGCCCGGATTGACGGCGCCAACGAGTTCAGCATCTTCTTGCGGATCATTCTGCCTCTGACCACGCCCGCAATCGCGGCCATGGCCATCTTCCAGTTCATGTGGGTGTGGAACGATCTGCTGATCGCGCTGGTCTTCTCCGGTCCGACCACGGCGCCAATGCCGGTGATCGTGCGGTCTCTGGTCGGTCAGTACGGAAGCGGCTGGCAGAACATGACCTCGGCGGCCTTCATCTCCATGCTGGTGCCGCTGATCATCTTCTTCTCGCTGCAGCGCTACTTCGTGTCAGGGCTCACCGCAGGCTCGGTCAAGGGGTAGTCTGAACATCGCTCCCGGCCATCTCTAACGGAGTGCCGGGATACATGCGTCCACTCCAGCAGATGTGCTACCGTGTAGCACATGGAAAGCATTGGAATCCGCGAACTGCGTCAGAACGCCAGCGTCTGGCTACGGCGGGTCCAACAGGGCGAGTCGTTCCAGATTACGGACCGTGGCCGGACGGTCGCCATGCTCGTTCCTCCTGCTGACGATCCCATCGAGCGGCTCCGGGCCGAAGGCGCACTTCGCCCTGCCCGGGGGGACTTGCTAAAACTCGCGGCGACTGCAAAGCCTCCATCAGGGCCACGAACACCATCGGAGGTGCTTGAGGAGCTACGCTCTGGCGAGCGGTAGCGCGGTCTATCTCGATTCATCAGCGATCGTGAAGCTTGCTGTTGTGGAGGCAGAGAGCGACGCACTGCGGCAGTTTCTGGCACGTTTCTCCCTTCAGTTCACCTCGATCATTGCTCGGGTTGAGGTAGTTCGAGCCGTACACGGGGCAGAGCCGCCATCCGCTCCTCTCGCGCGCGCGATTCTCGATTCGATGGAATCGCTGGAGCTTACCGACGCGGTTGTGAACATGGCAGCCCAGCTCGAACCGCCCCTGCTCCGAAGCCTGGATGCAATTCACCTCGCCTCCGCGCTTCTCTTGCAGCGGCGTCTGGATGCGCTCGTCAGCTACGACCGGCGCA
Source organism: Chloroflexota bacterium (assembly GCA_025966365.1). Lineage (GTDB taxonomy): Bacteria > Chloroflexota > UBA5177 > UBA5177 > UBA5177 > JAICWV01. The sequence goes on from JAICWV010000052.1 coordinate 2,976, forward strand.
TGCTGGCGGCTGCCTGGGCAGCCGGAATACGGACGGCAACGCCTACCTGACAGCGCTATCGAGCAGAAGCTCGCCGCGCAAAGAGGATGCCGCCTGCCATGGGGATGCCGAGGAGGGCAGCGCCGATCATGCCGCCGCTCAGCCCGATCCGCGACTCCAGAACGCCCATCAATGGGGGGTAGATCAGGCCGCCCACCACGGCGGCGGTGGTGAGGCTGCCGCCCAGCGCCGCCAGTCGATTGGGATAGATGTTGCCGCCCAGGGTCATGATCATGGGGAAGATCGGCCCGAAGAACATGCCGGTGAGGGCGAAGAGCAGCACCGAGATGGCCAGCCAGGGAGCCAGGACAGCGCCCGCCAGGCAGATCGAGGCCAGGACGATGCAGCCGATGGTGAAAGTGAAGTAGTCCATTCGATCCGCCACCCAGCCGGAGAGCAGGCGCCCCAGCGACAGCCCGCCCCAGAAGCCGGACAGCACGGCGGTAGCCAGGGCAACCGACAGGCCGGAGAGCAGCTGGACGAGCCAGCTGGAGACGCCGATCTCGGCGGCGACGTAGAGGCCGATGCCCAGGGCCAGACCGGCAAAGGGCAGAAGTGACCGCTCGCGCTGATCCATGTCCTCAGCCCGAGCTCTCGGCTGCTCCGGCGCGATGCGGCCGGACGGCATGGGTACCCAGGCGAGCGCAGGAAGCACGACCAGGGCGGCAACCGCGGTGATCGCCAGGGCCACCCGCCAGTTCATCCCCGCCGTGACCGCCAGCCCCAGGCAGAAGGGACCGATCAGCGCGCCCAGCCCGAAGAAGAGGTGAAGAAAGCTCATGGCCCCACCGCGCGCGTCGCGGAAAACATCGAGGAAGAGGGCGTTGGTGCCGCCGTCGATGAGGCCCGATCCCCACCCGCCGAGCATGGCAGCGGCCAGGAACGGAACCCATGCCGGAGAGAGTGCCTGCCCGCCAAGGCCGGCGGCGGCAAGGAGAAAGGCGAGGACCAGGACGATGCGGCGGCCGATGCGCTCGGTCAGAAAGCCGCCGCTGAAGGCGGCGGCGCCGTAGGCCAGAGCGGAGAGAAAGTAGAGCAGGGCGAAGTCGGTGTCGGTGCGGCCGAAGCTGTGCTCGACGGAGCGAATGAGTGACGGCAGCAGGAGAGAGCTCCAGCCCAGCAACAGGAAGCTGTAGTAGCCGGTAATGCGGAGCAGCGTGGGCCGTCCCTCCGGTCCGGACTCGAGGGGACGAAGTTCCGTGGCGGGCATCTCTCCATCATCCCCTATTCCAGGCCTGTTATCGGTCCGGTCACTTTCGTGCGGCATGGTCATCGCGCGAGAAGCCGAACCGGGGGCCGGCCCTCTCGGCCGGCCCCGGACGGCGCGCGTGCTAACAGGGCCGCGGTGCCAGACGCCGAGCCGTGAGGCCGAGCGCGAGGCAGAGAAGCCCAAGCAGCATAAGAGGCGCCCGCGGTGTCCCGGGCTGTCCGCTCGCTCCGCCTGCGCGAGGAAGCCGCGACACTGCGGGGCTGTATGTGAGCGTGGAGGCGGCCGGCGCCGCCGTCATGCCGGAGCCCGATTCCGGACGTGGTGCGGAGACGCTTCCCGGCGTCCGCACAGAGGAGACCGGAACGGCCGGTGGGCTGGTCGTGCTACCGCCTGGCGCCATGCGCAGACCGCTTCCCTGCCCCATGCTCGTGACCGGCGCCTGGCTGCTTCCGTTTCCGCTCGAGGCGGGCAGCATGTGGGAGGCGGCGGGCGAAGGAGGGCCGCTCCCGAGGACAGGGACAGGGATACCGGGGACGGCTTCTCCAGTGGGGGGTAGCCCACCGGCACTCGTCTGCGACGTAGGTATGCTGCTACCTGTTCCCTGCACGCCGCCATTGCTTGAGCCGCCGTTCTCATCCGGCGGACCGGAGGGGGTGCCACTTCCCGGGCCATTACCGATGGTGCCTCTGGTGCCCGGCCCTCCGGTCGGGGGTACCGAGGTCCCTCCGCAGACGGTCTTGAGCTCGCCGGCCAGCCCGGCGCTGATCCCGCTGATGTCGGAGCAACCACAGCCGCCGCTTCCGCCGAGATCGGTGGCCGGAATGCTTGCCGTTACGACCGTCGTGACGGTCGCCGCTGTGCTGCTTGCGTGAAGCGTGGTCGTGGATGTGTCGGGAACGCACCCGCAGAGATCGCCTGCGGAGCTGCCGGCCGGCTCAACACCGGTGGATGCACCCGCGGCCACGATGACGCCGGTTGCTCCGCTGGTGCCGGATGGCGGTGTGGTGCAGGCGCAGCCGGATGACAGGCCGGCACCGGCCGAGGCCACGATGGGGACTGCCGCGACGCCGGCTGCCACCTGGGTTCCGGCTCCGCTCGCGGAGGTCGGGCTTCCGCCGGTTATGCCGACGGCGACATTCAGACCCGTGCCTGTCCCTCCCTGTCCGCCAAGCGGTGCCGGCTGGGTGCTGGTCGTCGCGGTGCCACCTGTGGCCGTTCCTATGTGCACGGACACCGTGCCCGCGGTGACCGTGGTGGATGCTGCCTCGGACTGGTTGCTCGGCGCCGTTCCCGCCGACACCGAGACGTCTGTTCCCGCCGAAGACGTAGTTCCGGCGTCCAGACTCGCTGATGTCGCGGCGGTGACTCCGGTCGTGGAGCCTCCGGTTCCCGAGACGGAGATCTGCGTATTGGTCGTCGCGGTGCCATCCGTGGCCGTGCTGGAGTTGACAGAAACAGTGCCCGCTGTTCCCGCCTGCGTTGAGGTCTGCGTGACGCTTCCCGCGGTCGTTTTCGCACTGACCTGGACCGTGCCCGCGGTCCCGGCGGGGGTGCTCCCCTGGGCTGAGACCGCTGTGCCGGTGGAGACCGTTCCGCTGACGGAGGTCAGTGGTCCAGTGCTGACCGTCGTGCTCGCTCCCACGGCGATGCCTGCTGTCCCGGTTGTGGCGCAGCCGCACGAGGTCGCGCTGGCCGGAGCACCGGATGTCCCGGTGCTCACCGACGTGCTGAGGAGCGTGGTCGGCGATGTGCTGGTCCCGGTAGTGGGGAGGCCGTCGGCGAGCGTGATCTGCCCGGTGAGGAGCAGGGACAGAAGTCCCGCGCCTCCCAGTACGATTACTCGTACCGCCATCCGCACTACCAGCCGGATGCTGGGTTGCATGTAGGTATCCTCCTGGTGCATGCCGGTCATGCGGGTCCGCATGCCGGACTGGTCGTCATCTCAGACTGGAGCGTGCGCCTGACAGCGCACGGAGACGACGTCAGCCAGGAGGAACGGGGCTGGAGAGGACGATGTCGGCCGGGGCTCGCGCGGCCTGCAGCCGCATGGAGCGGCACAATATCAGGATGAGGAGACCTGCCAGGAGCAGAAGTCCGGCCCCGCTTCCGGGACTATCACCCGCCGTGGCAGTGCTACCGATCCCCGAGGAAAAGCTGTTGGGGAGGGTGGGAATCGGCAGGCTGGGAAGACCGCCGGCAATGAAGCCGGCCAGACCGGAGAGCCCGGATGGTGCATGTAGTCCGGCCGTCAGAAGTTGCGTCACGGTCTGAAGCGGGTTGGTGGGCCCGACTGGTGAGGCCGGGCTGGGGATGATAGCGGAAGTCGTGATGGAGGTCGATGACCTCCGGCCCTGGCGCTGCTCGGTTCCCGAGCTCGAGGACGGCGATGACCGCAGCACCGTCTTCATGGACTGCGCCGGCCGCGGCAGTGTTCGGACCAGCGTCGGTGGCGCGCCGAGATCCATCGGTGCAGTGACCGATGGAAGGGAGATGATGGGGGAGGGGAGGGCCGCGTTCACGACCGGCGCCTGACTGGATGTGTTGCCTGCGGTGGGGGCAGCAGGCGGTATGCCTGCTGCTGCCTTCGCTCCGGGAATCTGTGCCGCAGCCGGATTGGAGGACACATTGCTCACGCCGGGGGCGGGCGGCGGTTGCGACGGCACGGACGAGGTTGTTCCTCCAGACACCGGAGCCGGTGCGCCCGAGGTCGCGGGCGAGCCAGCTGTCGCCGGGTTATTGCTGACGGTGATAGGAGGACTGCTGACGGTCACCGGAGGGGCCACGCCGGCAGGAGGGTTGACGGAGACGGTGGCCGAGGCGGACCCGCTGCTTTCGCCGGCTGATCCCGATGCCGACACAACCGGTGAGCCGGTGCTCACCGTGACGCCAGTTGAGGCGCTGGAGACATTGGCAGTGGTGCTGACGGATGTCCTGGTAGTCGGGCCGGATGCCGTGGCATTGACGGAGGTCCCGCCGGGTGTGGACCCCGATGCGGCCGTCACCGACGTGGTGCCGGCCCCCGCCGCCGTGCTCACCCGCGCGCTGGTGCTGACGGCTGGCACAGAACCGGTTGTCGGATTGGTAGACGACGCGGAGACCGCGGCAGTCACGTTGACGGGGACCGTCGCGCTGGACGTCGTGCCGGTGCCCGCTGCCGCGGGCGAGGTCGACGAGGACGTCGTGGCACCGACGGCTCCGCTCACGGGCGATGTGGTGTTGGAAACCGCCCTGGTCACCGGGGCCGTGGAAATTCCGGTGTCGGCCCGGGCGCCCTCCATCCCAACGGAGAGAGCGCCCGCGGCGGCGAGGAAAAGGGCTGCGGAGATGGTGCCGATCAACCGCAACTCGTGTGCCTCCATGATTGGAGCGAGAAGCCCCCGAGCGGGGGAAGTGCCTCACGCCCTGCAATTTTCGTGCCACACGCGCGGCCCGGATCGTGCAGTACACTGAGGCACATCCGGTTGTTTGGTCGCAGCCGGGTGAACACTGGCTGTCTCATGACAGCCATGTGTTCGGTGCCACCGTGGCCTGCTGCCCGGCAGGTCACGGTTCCTTTATTTCCGGACCACTGACATGGCGTCATGGCGCGCTCCTGAGTGATGGACCTGCTGTCGAAGCAGACTCAAGCAGGACCTGACCGACGGTGTCGGGTGTCTGCCGGCGGAGGCCGTGAGAGGCGGATCGAGCTTCTGGGTGGGAAGTACAAGCGCGGCCGAGGTCGCCGGCTGAAAGCTGGGCACCTGGCCACCCATGCCGCCCGCCGGTACGAAGCGATCGGGGACGTGCTGGAGCTGGGTGGGGTGTGAGAGCCGTGCGTGTGTCTGAGCGTGTGCCGGCGGCACGAGCGGGGCTGATGCCAGCCGGCCGGGTGTATACAGCACCTGTGGAAATGCCAGGACCGTGCCCAGGCAGAGCGCGGCAGCCGTGGTGACCGTGGCTGCCCGCCGGGTGGGCGGCAGCGGGTTGATGCGGTTCCATACACCGAGCAGCGGCCGGGCTACGGCCGCATAGAGAAGGTGGGTGAGGCCGACAACCTCGAAGCACAGGAGAAGGATCTGGACCAGCGATGCCGCTACAACCATCCGGTTGCCGTGGTGGAAGGCCGACACCGCAAAGGCGACCTGCCGCTGCAGGGAGTCGGAGAGGATCATGGTAAGCACGGGGAGCCGGGTCAGTGTCCAGCCAAGCAGGGCGATGAGGACCGGGATTGTGACCAGGGTGTACATGAGGAACACTGCCCTGACCCAACCTTTGAGAGCAGGCAGCCCGGCGCGCTGCTTCCGGCCGGGAAGAAGGCCCAGGAGGAACGGCTTCATCTGGGAGAAGAAGTCCGGCATGCCGGTGAGATCAACCAATGCCCAGTAGCCGTCGAAGCGCGCAAAGGGCAAAAGCTGGCGGATCACATCGGCGTTGATGAGGACGGCCACGAAGAGCAGGACGTCGTGATGCGTGACCGCTGCCAGAATGATCATGCCAAGGGCGACGATCAGGTGGAAGTAGAAACCTCCGAGGTCGGTGCGAACCCGGCTCCACCGTCCCAGCCGGTAGCTGTCGGTCGTATCGGTATAGAAGGCCGGATACAGAAGGTAGAAGCCGGCTCCCATGCCCCCGACCCGTCCGCCGCCATAGCGAAGCGCCGAGGCATGCCCGAACTCGTGGACGATGATGGATGCCAGGAGGAGGGCAAACACCGGCAGCAGGAGCCCGGGCGTGTAGAAGGCCTGGTGGACGCCCTTCGAGACCCCGTGCACGAGGTACATCCAGATGTGGCCGGCGGCGATCAGGATCACGAGGGGAATGAGAAGCCAGGGGGCGTACAGCCACCGCAGCACCGCGGTAATGGGCTCGATGTGGCGCGGCTGCAGCATCTTCATGCGCAAGTTGACGGATAGGGCGGAGCCGGACCGAGTTTTCCCGGCGTGTGGCGGGCCGATAAGGCCGAGTGGAAGCAGCTTGGTCACGAGGATGTGTTGCACGACGTCGCCGGTGACGAGCCAGGGACTGTTCTCGGTCACAGCCTCGGCGATGCCGGCGATGGAGCGTGAGCCGTCGCTGTACTCGAGTACGCGATAGAGCGGCTCGGTGAGCTGGATGAAGTGGCCGTCCCGGCGCACCAGCCACTGGGGCTCCTTGAAGCCGCTCTCCTGCAGCTCGCCCAGGAGCTCAACGTGCGGCGGATACGCCGGGCGTGCGAGGATCTGCGCAATCGTTTCCTGGTCGAGAGCAGCGGCGACCGGAGACGCTACCCGGGTCCCATGCTTGTTGCTTGCCATGGATTCCGCCCTTGCCGGGATGCCCCGGCGGTTCGCTCATCGGCTGCGAGAAAGAAGGAGCAGGCCCGGGCACGGCCTGCTCCTCGCATGAGTGGCTCTCGTTCCTGGTCCGGCGGGACTAGCTGCAGCCGGACGAGCCGGTCGCGATGATCACGCCGGCACCAACGTTGAGGCCGCTATTGCACCCAGTTGCAACCGAGGCCCCGATGCCGACCTGGACGTTCAGGCCGCCCAACAGGGAGCCGCAGCCACAGTTCATCAATTCGCGCTGGGGGAGCTCCAGCGCGGTCTGGTTCTCGAGGACGTCAAGTGTCAAAACGGTCTTCGGTGCCATGGTGTTACTCCTGTTGGTCATCAGGTCTGGTCAGATTCACCCTTGCCCGGTGGGTGGAGGGATAGCTCCCTCGAGAAAGGGGCTGTGCAAGAACCGTGCCAGGCTGCGAGAGGCTCTGCATCGTTAAACAGATCGGCGAGAGAGGTGTCAAGAGACCCGTCGTTCGACACTACACCCGGATAACATGGACCCCGGGAATGTCGTCGTAGTCCGAGTCCTGCGACACAACAGGGATGCCATGGGCCAGAGCAGTGGCAGCTATCCAGGAGTCGTTGAGCGGCATGTTCCGTCCGCAATCGCGCAGAGCGATGCGCAGTTCAGCCCATGTCCCCGCGACCGTTGCATCAATTGGAAGCGGCTCCAGTGCTTCCGCCCGAGATAACGTCCTGAGCCGCAGGGCCCGCGTTGCGGTGTCGCCTGCCGCCAGCACTCCGAGGCGGAGCTCTCCCACCGTGATTACGGACACGGCGATAGCGTCGGGCACCCTGCCTGAAAGCGGGCGCCCTTGCTCACGCGCAATAAAGACGGACGTATCGGCCAGTGCCAGCTCTGCCGGCACGGCACGCGGCCACGTCCTCACGGGACCGGCACATCCTCCGTGGTCTCAGGTAACAGCTCGCGCAGCTGCTCGGCCAGACCGGGGTCTGCTCGCCATTGGTCGACGCCCGCCAGGAACTCGGACCAGGGCAAAGAGGTGGGGCGCCGAGGCAGAGGCAACAACTCGGCAACCGGACGGCCGCTCACCGTTATCCGAAGCCGCTCACCTCCTTCGACACGGCGCAGCACGGCACTTATGTCATTGCGGAGATCGCGGGCAGGGATATCAGTCACGCACCAGTGTAGCAGTACTGCTACACTGGTGCGTAGCCGACTTATGGGGTGTCCAGGAGACCAATTCGGTTGGCGTAGAACTCGGCGATCCAGACGCGTGTGCCGGAGGAGCGCCTGGTCGTCAGGATGCCGCGGAGCCCTGCGTTCTTGCGGGACATGACGTAATCGGTGATGCGGTGGCTCTTCAGGGCGGTCGCAGCCACGATGGATACCCGCTGCTCGCTCAGCCAGACCTGCTTGCCTCGGGGATCCACCTTGACATCGAACGGCCGCCCCGGGTGCGGCGGAAGCCGCCAGAGGACGCTGCCGTTGTGCGAGGTTCGCTTTGCGGTGCGGGTCACCACCTTGACCCCGGAGCCGAAGGGCGTCAGCCGGGTGGACCCCAGTGATCGGGGCTGCGATACCGCCTTCAGAGTGACGATTGAGGGGCGGAGTGTCACGGAGACCTGGGTCGGTCGGCGCAGCCGGGCGAACCCGTCGGCCATGGGCATGGCCACGTAGCTGCCGCTCGAAGTCGGCGCCAGCAGGGTGGGATCGCTTGCCCGCCAGGGCAGCCCTTTCACTCGCAGCTGAAGTCTTCCGCTGCTGGTAACGGTCGCCCAGCTCTGCAGATTCGCGTTCTCGTTGACAAAGGTCGGACCGTGACTATTGACGGTGATACCGTACGGCTGCAAGCCCCGACTGAGGGTGTATTCCGAAAGCTTGCTGGTTGCCGGTGTAAAGAAGGCGACGCGGCTGGCGCGCTCGGTGATCCAGAACCCGCCGCGTGTGCCAGAGGCTATCTCCTGGGGACCGCTATAGGCGTGCGGCAGCTGCCAGGACGTCAGGGTTGCGTGTCCCTTGCTCAGTACCAGCCGATCGATGCGGTTGCCCGCGCGTTCCACGACCCAGATGTGCCCGGCGTGGTCGGACGTCAGGCCCATGGGATAGGTACGCGGCCCGTGCAAGCGGTACTCATGGAGAGTGTGGGTTCCCGCCAGGATCTCCCCCAGCCCGCCGGCCATGTATTCCGTAAACCAGACATTGCCGTGCGGGTCACGCGCGAACTGCCAGGGTCCGCGGCCACGCTGCGTCCCGGATACGGTTCCGGGCAGCAAATACTCCGTCAGTGTCGGAGTATTGGTGGCGGGACCATTGCCACCCGTCGAGGTCGGGGCAGCGGTGGCTGTTGCCTGGGGGCCGGCTGTCGGTGGAACCGGGGTCGCCTGACCGCCACTGCCGGTCTGGGTCGGTGTGGGCGTAGCTCCCGGTCCACCACTACTGGTGCTGGTCGGCATGGGGCCGCCGCCGGTCGATGTGGGTCCGGGAGTGACCGTGGGGCCGTGACCGCCTCCCGGCCCAGTCGTTGGTGTCAGCGTCGCGCCCCCGGCCGTCGCAGTTGCTGTCGCGGTAACTCCGCCAGTCGAGGTTGCCGTCGCGGTCGCTCCGCCGGTGGAGGTCGCGGTTGGGCTTGCCGCCGTGTCGGTGGACGTGGCGGTTGGGTTTGATCCGGTGTCGGTGGACGTGGCCGTGGCGCCCGGCGAGGCGACATCGGTGCTCGTCAGAGTTGGAACAGCAGTGCTGGTCTCGGTTGGGACGATGGTATTTGTCGCCGTCGGTACGGACGTGTTGGTCGCGCATCCGCCGGGGATAACCGAGCCGCCGACTACGGTCCCGGTCGAATCGAGGGTAAATGTGGCCGAAGCATCGGCACCCACCGAGACACTTCCGGACAGCGTCGTTCCGCGGGCGATGGGGAAGGTTTGCCCGCCGATGGTGATGGATCCCGGCGCCGAGCCCGTGGCAGCTGTATACGATGTCACCGTGCCGCAGACGGTGACGGTTGTCTGCGTGTTCACGGAAACCGTCCCGCTGGTGATCTGTGCCAGTGCGTTCGTTGATGCTTGCAGGCAGAGGTTTGAGCCAACAGAGATGGGAGCCCCGCTGAGCGTCGCGCCCGGGGCGAGCACCAGCGCCTGTCCGCCGATGGTCAGGAGGCCGGTCGTGAGAGCAGTTGCAGCCACGTAGGCCGTTACCACACCGCACACGCTGATGGAGGCTCCCACGTCGAGGCTAAAGGTTCCGCTTTGAATCTGTCCGCTGGCGTTGAGCTGCGCCGACAGGCAGAGGTTGGAGCCGAGCAGCACGGCGACCCCGGTCAGCACCGCGCCCTTCGCGATGACCAGGGTTTGACCGCCGATGGTGACCGATCCGGTCGTGAGGAGCGTGGCGGGAGTATACGCACTCACCGCACCACACAGGTTCACACTCGTCAGTGGAGAGAACTGCCCGGCCAGAGCCGATGCCTGGGCCCCACTTCCCGAGCCGCCCAAGAGGCAGGTCGACCCCAGGAGGACCGCAACAACCAGATACCGCACCGCGCGTGCGAAGCCAACATATGACGCCATGACCACTTCCCCCGTTTCTGCTCGCCGAGACCGAACTGCTCCCACGAGGGAGCCGGTGTCGTTGTTGCAACTACCTTAACGCAGTCCAAGACGCGATGATATGTTGGAAACGCAGAAAGGGCACAAAGTCCCCACGGACGTGGGGCCGTTCGTTGGCTGGCCTCGTCAAGGTCCGGTGACGAGCGGGGAGACTGTCCCGGCGGCGCTAGACCAGAAGACGAGATCCGGAGACGGAGCGGGCCGGTGCCGGGCGCTTACGCCCCAAGAAGGGTGTGGAGGTCTATGGCCGCGAAGACCAGCAGCGCGCCTCCAATGACCAGTGCCAGGAAGAGGTAGCTCCACTTCCTGGCGTGTCCCAGCCGCCACAGATAGCGAACGTTGCGGGCCAGAGCCCCGATGGCGAGGACGCCCAGCGCGAAGGTCAGCCAGGAAGGGATCGACGCAGCGATACCGATCCAGGGGAGAACGAAGGGCAGCAGGATGTACTGCACCGTGCAGCGAGCAGCGGACAGAAAGATCCCGAAGGTAAGAGCCCGCTGTGCGCGTTCCGGAAGAGGCGGGAGCACCCTGGTGCTCGCCATGGGCTGGAGATCGCGAAGTTCGTCGGTTGCCATAGAGAGTCTTTCGTTGCGGCGTGTTGCGCGCCGCTCGTCCTGTTCCAGCACATGGTACCGCACTCCCGGACTCGCAGGTTACGGCGATACGGAGCAGGGGTAGTCAGCGGAAAGATGTTGACCGTGAGAAGGCGGCTGCGGCCAACCGTGGTTGTGGGCATTTCCGTCAGCGGAGCCAGATGGACAGATGTGCCGGCTGCATCGTCTCGTGCACGGCCGACGTGATGTCGGCGGTGACTTGCGGCAGATCCATGTCGTTGCGTAAGCGCGCGCCCAATGCGGCAAGCGTGCGAGCGGCATCATATTTCCGGCGGTAGAAGCGGCGATCGATCCAGGTCTGGAGCCGGTGGCGCCAGGGATTGAAGAGTGCCGCGACCGCCAGGGTAACGGCCGCGATGGCCAGGTCCGATGTCTGACCCGTGAGCGCCCGGAACAGGAGCTGAAGGACGATGACCCCGAGGATATACAGGCCACCCAGCGTCACGGTGAGCGAGACATAGACAAGTGTCCGGTTGATGAGGACATCGATGTCCCAGAGCCGGTACTTCAAGACGGCAATTCCAATCGCGACCGGCATCAGGGAGAGGGTGACGAAATATCCCGCGCCAAGAAGACTGCCGAAGTCGACGGTGGCGAGAAAGAACACGACCATGAAGGCGGCGCTGTACGTGAACCACTTCATCTGCTGCCGCACCTCGCCCCGAGAATGGCGGAATCGGAGGACCATGCCTGCAACGCTCAAGAGCAGCACACCCGCGCAGGGTAGGAGGGCCGTGTCCCCCAGGCCGGCCGGAACAAAGGAGAGCGCGAGAGGGTTCCGGAGGGGCACTGAAGACAAGCGAAAGGGGGCGAATGCACCAATGATCAGGATGGCGAGGGCCAGTGGAACACCCCAGGTCAATACCCGATTCCACCTGCTGGATAACGTTGAGCCGGTGGGATAGAGCAGTAGAAGACTAGCGAGGCAGAGGACGAACAGGCCCCAGATGCCATGGCCGATCACGGCTGGGATGAGAACGACTGCCCCTCGCAGGTGATACTCGGAGTACGCGCGTACTGGGAAATCCGTCGTGACGACGCCGATCGCATAGAAGATCCCGATCCCGCACATGACCCACCCGACGCGGTTCTTGACCCGCCGCCACACCACGATGAAGCCCATGATGGAAAACCCGAGCGGCGGAAGCACCACGGCCGTCGATGCGATCACGTTGACGACAGCTCGATCGGATACCGGCTGTGGCTGGGTCAGCTCGAGGTAGAACTCAATGGCGGAGAATAGCGTCGTGAAGACGAGCAGCCCCAACCCAAGGAGGAGAGCGGTCCTTCCAGCCATAGGTCTCAGCATAAGGGCCGGTCTCTGATTAGGCAACCGGGCTGGACGTGAGCGTGATCTGGGAGCTGCTCACATAATCATCGACTCGATGGGTGTGACCAGGATCTCGCTGGCGCCCAGATCGCGCAGATGCTCGATGATGTCCCAGAAGCGCTCGGCGTCCACGGCGGCGTGGACCGCCACCCAGTCGGGGTCGGCAAGGGCCACCACGGTGGGCGACTTCAGCCCGGAGGCCGTTCGCTCGATTGCCTCCAGCGCGCTGCGAGGGGCGTTCATCATGATGTATTTGTAGGCGCGGGCGGCAATGGCGGCTTTGAAGCGGACGCAGAGGCGGTCGATGGTCCGGGAGCGGTCCGGATCCTCGAGAGCAGTGGGATTGGCGATGAGCTCCGCTTCCGAAGTGTAGACGGTGTCGATCTGGCGCAGGTCATTGACGCGAAGGGTGCTGCCGGTGGCCGTCAGCTCGACAATGCCCTGAGCGACGCCCAGGGTGGGCGTCAGCTCCACGGAGCCGCTGATGGGGATGATGTGGACGGGGATGCCCCGCTCGTCGAAATAGCGGCGAGCGGAGCCGGGATAGGAGGTGGCGATGCGGGCGCCGGCCAGGTCGGATGGGCTCTGGACGCCGGACTCGTCGGGTACGGCGACGACCAGGGAGCAATAGCCGAAGCCGAGGGGGAGAAGCTCGGTGACGGGGTGGCCGTATTCGAGGACGAGGTTCCGGCCCACGATGCCGAGGTCGGCCACGCCATCGGCCACGTATTCAGGGATGTCATCGTCACGAACGAAGAGCAGCTCGAGGTCGAAGTTACGGCAGGTGGCAAAGAGGCGGTTGCGGTAGGAGTCGAATTCGAGCCCAACGCGGTGGAGCAGCGAGGTACTATCGTCGCTCAGCCGTCCCTCGCGCTGCAGCGCGAGCTTCACTGCGCCTGTGCTCACGGTGATCCTTTCCCCTGATCAGTCCTCTCAGTGTATCCACCCGATATCATCACCCAATGACTGTTGACTACGACGTGCTGTGGTCAAAGCGGCACGAGATTCTGCGAGCTGCGGCCCGCTACGGGGCGCATCACGTCCGGATTCCGGCCTGGGCGGCGGAGCCGTTTGAGGAGGCTCCGGAGGAGCTGGAGCTGGTGGTGAGTTTTGACGGGAGCCGCTCGCTCCTCGATCACGCCGCGCTGCAGCTGGAGATCGCCGCCATCCTGGGCAGGCGGGTAAATGTGATCAGTGACGGCGGGTTCGGGCCGGTGCAACGCGCGCGGGTGTTGCGCGAGTACGCGCCGTTCTAGCGTGGCTCACCGGCAATCGGGCGCGGAGAGAGCCGGCCGCGGAGGGGCCTTCCTCGGTTAGGGCTGGATCGACTCTTTGAAGCGGCGGATGGCGTCGATGTGGTCGCGCGGGCCGAAACCGGCGCCCATAGTGTTGACGGAGAGGTGCGTCGCGCCCAGTTGTTTCCAACCGTCATACTCCTCCTGCCAGATCGCGGGGTCTTTGCCGGCGATGCTGATGCGGGCCTCGATGCCGATCTCGGACCAGTCACGCCCCGCTTCGGCCACGTAGCGGCGGAGGGCATCCATCATTTCGTGGGCCCTTTGTCCCGGTGGCATCTGGGGGAGCCAGCCGTCTCCCAGCCGCGCGACGCGCTGGAGGGTTGCATCGGAGGAGCCGCCAATCCAGATGGGAATGCGGCCGATGGGCCGGGGCAGTAGGCCGGCGGCGGTGATCGTGTGCCAGCGGCCATCGACGGTGACCGACCGCTCGGTAAAGAGCGCTCGCAGGACCTCGATCTGCTCTTCTTCACGGCGTCCGCGGTTCCGGAAGTTCTCACCCAGCGCCTCGTACTCCACGTCGTTCCAGCCGATGCCGACCCCCAGCCGGAAGCGCCCGCCAGACAGGACGTTCACTTCGATCGATTGCTTGGCCACCAGGACCGTCTGCCGCTGGGGCAGGATCAGGACGCCGGTCACGAATTCGAGTGCCCGGGTGATCGCGGCCAGGTAGCCAAAGAGGACGAACGGCTCGTGAAACTGTGTGTCGAGGGTGTACGGTCCGCGCCAGTTGGGCCGTTCCGTCAGGTCGGCGCCGATGACATGGTCGTAGGTCAGGAGGTGCGTATAGCCCAGATCCTCGGCCGCCTGCGCGTACTCGCGCACGATCCCGGGATCGTCGGAGATCTCTGTCTGAGGAAAGACAACGCCAAGTCGCATGGGTGCCTCCAGAGAGAAGGCCGACCCCGTGGGGCCGGCCTCTTACCGAGCGCGGGCATCTGCCTGCCTCACGCTAGAACGTCTTAATAGCTGTCGGTCTCGGTCCCGACGGGGCGCGTGAGGTCTCCACTCTGCTCCACGGCGTCGTCCCAATCCGGAGGCGGGTTCTCATCCCCACCGGTCGGGCGGTTCTCCTTGGCCAGCCTCTGGGCGTCGCTGTCCATCTTTTGCCAGCCCGGCTCCGGGCCGCCTTTGAATTCGTCCTTCTTCTTCTCGATATTCTCGCGATTGACAGACAAGATGTCCTCCTTGGTCTCAGGACTGATGTCACAACCTGGTGCAACATGCGTGCCGTGATGGGCATACGCAGGAAAATACGTAACACCGGACGCCTCATCCGTGGCTATGATGGAGTCAATCCGTTCCATCCCAACCAGGTAGGTGCGTCATGCGAGCCCAGTCGGTCCGCTGGAAAATGGCCCGACGCCGGCGAACACCTCCTCCGCGGCGTCACTGGATTCGCTGGACGCTCCTGGCGGTGTTCCTCGCGGGCCTGGTGACATCGGGCGGCGCCGCAGCGGCCGGCATCTATTTCGTGCAGCATCTGCCCTCGGCGGCCAATTTCCATATTCACTATGCCTTCCAGGACGCGCGCATCTACGATTCGCGGGGCGACCTGCTCTACAACATGGCCGATCTCAGCAAGAGAAACGGCGGCCGGCGCGTGGTCGAGCCGCTCCAGACTCGCGGCGATACCGGCAATGCCTGCCGGGGCGGGGTCAACCGCATTCCCCTGGTTCTGCAGAACGCCACCATCGCCACCGAAGACGCTACTTTCTATAAGAACCCCGGTTTCGATCCGCTGAGCATCGTCCGCGCCGCTTATCAGAACCTGCGCTATGGGTACATCGTCTCGGGCGCCAGTACCATCACGCAGCAGGTGGTCCGCGACAACTTCATGACAGTCAAGGAACGCAACAAGCGCACGCTGACCCGGAAAGCCCGGGAGGTGGAGCTGGCCTATCAGGTCAGCAAGCGCTTCTCCAAGCGCAAGATCCTGTGGTTCTATCTGAACACTGTGCCGTACGGCAACACGGCATTCGGGGCCCAGGCCGCCGCCCACGTGTACTTTCACACCAATATCTGCTCGCTCGATCAGGCGCAGGCGGCGCTGCTTGCCGGTCTGCCGCGGGCGCCGACCATTTACGATCCGGTCCGCAATCGGCCGGCAGCGCTGACGCGCCTGCGGGAAGTTCTTCACCTCATGCGCATTCACGGCTATCTGCACTCGCACGCGCAAGTCAGGCGCATGATGGCCGAGGCCAAACGGTGGCGGTTTTCCGCGGTCAAGACCTTTATCCGCTATCCGCAGTTCGTCCACTACGTCATCTCGCGGATCCACGGCATGCCGAAGCTTCAGGACCACCTCTACAAGGGCGTGGATATCTACACCACGCTCAATCCGCGGTTACAGGATCTGGCGCAGACCACGGTAACGCGGCAGATCAACGGGCTGACGGCGTACCACGTGACCGACGGCGCCCTGGTGTCGCTGGACATGCGTCCGCGGCACTATGGCTGGGTAATGGCGATGGTGGGCAGCGCCGACTACAACAGCGCGTCGGGCCAGGTCAACATGGCGGTTCGGCCCCGCCAGCCGGGCTCCTCCATGAAGCCCTTCAACTACATCTGGGCGTTCACGCACGGGCATGTGGGGCCGGGGACGACGGTTGTCGACTCTCCGATCCAGCTGCCCGATCCCAACGACCTTGCCGACAAGGGCTGGTACAAGCCCATCAACTACGACCATCAATATCACGGCACAGTGACGGTCCGGCAGGCGCTGGCCAACTCCCTCAACCTGCCCGCTGTCAAGGTTGAGTACTACGTGACCAGTCCCAAGAACGTCGCTGCTACCGCCTTCCACTTTGGGATGACCAGCCTGTACCGCGACAATCCCCATCTGGGCTGCTCGGTGTGCTACGCCGTGACCCTGGGGGGTCTGACGCGCGGCACGCGGCTGATTCAAGAAACCTCGGCCTACGGCGTCTTCGCCACCGGCGGCTACACCGTACCGCCGGTGGTTATCTGGAAAGTGGTCAAGCGGAGCACGGGGAAAGTGCTGTATTGCTCGGAGGATTGCCCGAAGGGCGTGAAGCCCACGCCCTGGTTGGCACCCCATCGCAGCCAGGTGCTGGACCCCGCCCACGCCTACCTGATGACCAGCATCCTCTCCGACGACAACGCGCGCTGCACGGTGCAGGTGTGCGAGTTCGGCTTGCGTAGCCAGCTGTATCTGAGCCGGCCGGCCGCAGCCAAGACGGGAACGACCAATGCCTTTACCGACAACTGGACGGTCGGTTATACGCCGCAGATCGTGACCGGGGTCTGGGCCGGGAACGCCGATCGCACGCCCATGGTTGGGGTGATCGGCGTGACGGGAGCCGCGCCCATCTGGCACAACTTCATGGAGGGTGCTTTCCGCCTCCTCAAGTTACCGGCCGAGAACTTCGTCCAGCCCTCGAATGTGATCGCCTCGAGCCAGTGCAGCCTTCCCAGTAGCACAACCCCGGGCAGCAGCACCCTGGGGAGCAGCAGCTTGAGCTACGGCGCTACCGATCTGCAGGTTGCCGGCGACACACCCATGTGTGCCCTCCCCGATCGGGGCTATGCCCCCTACCCGTGCCCGACTCAGGAGCCGACCACCAGTCTGTACGCAACGCCGGTGCCGTGCTACAACGGCTATCCGGTCAACCCACCGGTTACCGGGACCTACGGGCAGTCCTTCTCGCCGTATTCGCCGACAGCGGTTCCGGTCTATCCGCAGCCGGTGATCCCGCAACCACCGGCCCTGCAACCCGGCGGGTAGCCCCCCACACTCTCATCATACCGTATTATTCCCGGTACGTCAACTTGTCAAGATAGAGAATTTCTGTCATCGTATCTCCTGTGTCCGGTGCGCCGGACGGGAGGTGCGCATGAATCTGTTGTCTGTCGATTGGGACTACTTCGTGCCGTCGATCGATGGCGAGTTTGCGCTGGGAGCAGCAGAGGGGTTTAGCGACGACATGGTGGATGCCCTCTGGGATGCCCGTGCTGCTCAGCTTCTGGCCGGGGGACGCGCGTTACCCGGGACCAGTGGAGACGAGGAGGGATTCTGGGATCGGTTTGCACTCAGGCCGCCGGCGGCGCTGTTCTACGCCGACTCACACGCGCAGGCGGCGCATCCTGCGCTGCGGCACCAGTACGCGCAGGTCTGGAACTTCGACGCGCATCACGACGCGGGGTATGAGGGAGCGCTGGAGGACGTCTTCCGGCTGGGCTGGGTCGGCTGCGCCAACTGGATGTGTTACTACCATCTGCAGGGGGCCGCTCTGCACGTGCGGTATCCGGGTTGGCGAGGCGGTGCCATGGTCCGGGAACTGGGGCCGCTCTGTGGGGTAGACCGGGCAGTCGACGATTGGGCGGAGGTGCCGGTTGTCTTCGATGCCGTCTTTGTGGCTCGCTCCGGTGCGCTGACTCCTCCCTGGCTGGATGATGGGTTCGATCGGTTTATTCGGTCGGCGCCGGTGGCGGAGAAGCACTGCCTGGACAAACCCTGGCATGTGCGATTGCTCGATGCGGACTGGATCGCGCACCTGGAGCAGCAGGTGGTTCTGTCTCCAGTTGGCTCTGCATCTCAAATGTAGGGGAGATTTCCAACCGCATGGAAGAAACGTAGGGGCGATGTGCAATCCGCTGAAATGTAGGGGCGATGTGCAATCGCCCGCCGCTCCACAGAGCGGCTTCGGTGCATGCATCTCCAGAGTATGCCGTTGCGTCATAGGTGTGGTCGGGGCCGATCCCCAGGTTCCACTCGCTGCGGCGGGAACCCGGAAAGGCTCGCCTGTTCCCGAGACCCATATCCCTGGGTGGCGAGCACCGGAAGCTGTGCTGAGGCACAGCGGGCGATTGCAAATCGCCCCTACATCTCGGACCCGCGATTGCACATCGCCCCTACGTCTCAGGCTCGCGATTGGCAATCGCCCCTACGTTTCCTCCAGGCGATTGGAAATC
>JAICWV010000002.1 GCA_025966365.1 Chloroflexota bacterium
CTGGTGGCACGACCTCATGCGTGACGCCACCGCTCCAGCGCCTGCCGAACAGACCAACGCCGACGATCCCTTCATGATCATCTACACCTCGGGCACCACTGGCCGGCCCAAGGGCGCCCTGCACGTCCATGCCGGGTTCCCGTTGAAGGCCGCGCAGGACATGGCCCACTGCTTCGACATCCATGACACTGATACCCTCTTCTGGTTCACGGACATCGGCTGGATGATGGGCCC
Source organism: Chloroflexota bacterium (assembly GCA_025966365.1). Lineage (GTDB taxonomy): Bacteria > Chloroflexota > UBA5177 > UBA5177 > UBA5177 > JAICWV01. The sequence continues at coordinate 235 of JAICWV010000002.1, forward strand.
CTGGGCCATCATGGGCACGCTCATTCTTGGCGGCACCCTCTTCCTGTATGACGGAACGCCGGACTATCCCGAGCCGGACCGCGTCTGGCAGATCGTGGAGCGGCATCGCATCACGGTACTGGGCATCTCACCCACCGTGATACGCGCCCTCATGCCCTTGGGCACGGAATGGGTGAGACCGCACGACCTATCCTCGCTGCGCGTGCTGGGAGGCTCCGGAGAGCCCTGGAACCCAGGCCCATGGACGTGGTACTTCCAGGAAATCGGCGGCTCGCGCTGTCCCATCATCAATTACTCCGGCGGCACGGAAACGTCCGGCGGCATCCTGGGATGCAATACCATCCTCCCACTGCGCCCAACGTCCTTCTCCACCCCGGTCCCCGGCATGGCGGCCGACGTCTTCAACGACGAGGGCCAGAGCGTGACCGGTCAGGTGGGAGAGCTGGTCGTGAAAGAGCCCTGGGTGGGGATGACACGCGGCTTCTGGCGAGATCGCGAGCGCTACGAGGAGACCTACTGGACGCGCTTCCCGGGCATCTGGACGCACGGCGACTGGGCGCTCCGCGATCCCGACGGCTACTGGTACATCCTGGGCCGCTCCGACGACACCCTGAAAGTAGCGGGGAAGCGGGTTGGCCCGGCGGAAGTCGAGTCCGCCGCGGTAAGCCACGACGCCGTTCGCGAGGCAGCGGCCATCGGGGTCCCTGACCAGATCAAGGGCGAGACCGTGACCGTCTTTGTCGTCCTCAAGAGCGATCGGCAGCCCGACGAGGATCTGCGCGAGGAGATCCGGCAGGCGGTGGGCCGCCAGCTGGGCAAGGCGCTGCTCCCCAGAGAGGTGCGCTTCTGCACTGATCTGCCGCGCACCCGGAATGCCAAGATCCTGCGGCGGGTCATCCGGGCGCGCTACCTGGGCAAGGATCTCGGCGATCTCTCCTCCCTGGAGAACCCCGCTGCCATCGAGGCTATCGCCGCCAGCCAGTAGTGAGTGGAGGAGGGAAGGCCGGCCCCTGTCGGGACCGACCTTCCTGGAGGAGTTACAGGGCGGCTTTGGTCAACGCGCTCTGCAGCGACTGCTCGAAGGCGCGGCTGGTCACGGTGGCGCCGGAGATCATGTGAATGCCGGCGCTCTGTGCCTTCAGCACTTCCTGCTTGAGCAACGGCACCGCCTGGTCCTGAATGACGACCGAGCGGGCGGTGTCGGGCGTATTGCTGACCTTCACATCGGTGATCTGGCCGTTCTCGACCACCAGCGAGACCTGGATCGGGCCGTAGCGAGACTGGATCTGCGGGCCGGCGAAAGTGCCGGAGGCAGCGGAGGTAGGCGTTGTCGTCGGCCGGGGCGTCGATGTCGGCCTGGGTGTCGGCGTCGCCTTCGTGACCGTCTTTTTCTTCTTGGTTGTCCTGTGCTTCTTGTGCTTCTTAGTGGTCTTCTTCTTGGTTGACTTCTTGTGGACCGGCGTTTTCTTCACCTTCGCCTTCGCGGGGGTCGCCTTTTTGGCAGCCGTGTCCGCGGCGGCACTGGCATTTCCCGTTTGGCTCGTCACGGTCAGGGCAGCGCCGAACGGCACCGCGGCAACCAGACTCAGAAAAAGCGAGATGAACTTGCGACGCATCGATATGAGCTCCCCATGGCCGGATCCCCGGCAAACACGTACGCGCCCAGTGTAGGAAGCGCACCTTACCTTCCCCTGAGCAAATCGTGAACAATCCCTGAACGTAGAGCGGGACTATTGCTGCGCAACCAGAGGCGCTTGAGGGTAACCAACTATCTCTGGTAGGGGCCGGCCCCTACCGAACGCCTCCCGCTCCTCGAAGTTGTGAAGAGATTCAAATCTTTAACGAGGATCCGCTATGGGATTGGGGTTAGGCAACAGGGATGGCGGCAATCCTCGGGACGGTTGTGGCAGCGAAGCTACTATGAGTGGGTTATCCGCAATGACCGAGAGCTGGATTCCGTTCGCCGTTACATTGTTGGGAATCCGTTGCAGTGGGACCGTGACCGCGAGAACCCTGATTACCGCCTGGGACGTGCGAAGTCGCAATTATGAGGGAATCTCGGCAGAACTTCTCCTCGGGAACGTCGTGGGAGCCGGTGGTGGGGTACTCGCGGGCGGTGCGCGTGGGGAATGTCGTCTACGTGGCGGGGACGACGGCGACGGATGAGAACGGTGAGATCGTGGGGGAGGGGGATGCCCACGCGCAGGCGGTGCAGGCGCTGATGAACATCCGGGCGGCGCTGGAGCGGGCGGGGGCGCGACTGGAGGATGTGGTGCGTACCCGCATGTATGTCACCGACATGGCCGATGCCGAGGCCGTAGGACGGGCACACGGGGAGGTGTTTGCCGGAATCCGGCCGGTCACCGCCATGGTTCAGGTCGTGGCGCTGATCGGTCCTGCCATGCTGGTCGAGATCGAGGCCGACGCCGTCATTACCACGTAGACGCGCTCAATCGCCCGACAGCAAGTCCTGGGCGATGATCATCCGCTGCACCTCGCTGGTGCCCTCGTAGATGCGGGTGATGCGTGCGTCGCGGTACATGCGCTCGATGTCGAACTCTTTCATGTAGCCCATCCCGCCGTGCACCTGGACGGCGCGATCCACCACGCGGCCCAGCATCTCGCTGCAGTACACCTTGACCATGGCCGCCTCGTGTGACGCACGCTGCCCGCTGTCGATCTTCCAGGCGCCGTGGTAGACCATCATGCGGCCCGCGTGGATCTCGACCTCGGAATCGGCCAGCATCCACTGAATCGCCTGGTTGGAGGCGATGGGCTGTCCGAACTGGATTCGTTGCTTACTCCATTCCAGGGCCAGATCGAGCGCTGCCTGTGCCTGCCCCACACAGCTGGCGCCCAGTGACATGCGCCCGCCATCAAGCGTCCGCATGGCCACCCGGAATCCCTTTCCCTCCTCGCCGATCAGATTCTCGGCCGGCACCCGCGCGTCGGCGAAGAAGACTTCGCTGGTCCTGGAGCCGCGCAGCCCCATCTTCTCGTCGATTTTCCCGATGGTGACGCCGGGCGTGTCCCGCTCCACGACAAAGGCCGAGACCCCTTTCGCCCCCTGATCTCTGTCGGTGACGGCGAAGACGGTATAGAGATCGGCCATGGGCCCGTTACTCACCCACAACTTGGAGCCGTTGAGGAGGTAGCTGTCGCCGTCCCGCCGGGCCGTGGTCTGGATGTGTGCGGCGTCCGAGCCGGCGTTGGGCTCGGTGAGAGCAAAGGCGCCCAGAATCTCACCCGTTCCCATGCGCGGCAGATAGCGTCCCTTCAGCTCGTCGGAGCCGCCCAGGGCGATGGACATCCCGCACAGGCCACAATGACCGCCGATGATGTTGGAATACGCCGCATTCACGGCGCCCAATTCTTCAAAGGCAACGCAGTACCCCAATTCGCCGAGACCTGCCCCGCCGTACTCTTCGGGAAAGGGGATGGAGAACAGGCCCAGGTCCTTCATCTCCTGAAGGATGCCGTCGGGAATTCGGTCCTCTTCCTCGACCTGCATCGTTAGCGGCCGCAATCGGTCGCGGACATACTCTCGCACCAGGTCGCGCAGCATGGTCACCTCGTCGGGAAGGGCAAAGTCCACCCGAAGCTCCTTTTCGCCGCTATGTGCCGGGCGAGTGAGGCGCGATTACCCAAATAGGGCGTGAAACCACTGCTGCCACGTCGGTTCGGGCGCCACGTACTTCACCACTGGAGCGGCGTGGACCTCGGGACGAGCGTAGTGGAGCAGGGGAATGATGGCGACTTCACCGGGCTTGGTCAGTCCGATCACGGCTCGCGCCTGTTCTTCCACGTACTTGTTGGTTCGGTAGTAGCGGATGCGCTGATGAAGCGTTGTATTCTGTCGCAGAATTTGCTGGTTCTGGGCTTGCAGCGCGCCGGCCTCACGGTTGAGATCCTGCAGCTGCTGCGTCTTCTCGATGAACTTGAAGGCAAAGAACGCCAGAATCAGGGCCAGCACGATATAAAGCGGCCGGATACGGATGCGCCGCTCCGCCCGAACGGGCCGATCCTGTTTCAGTCGCTGCGCCATACCACCACCCTCAGAAATTCCTTGCACAGAGAATAGCACCTTCGAGTTATCGGAGGATTAGCTGCCGCGCCCTTTTGCTATCATTCGGCGCCCATGCCGGTCACCCTTCACTACGGCGACAATCCGCTCGAGATCGAGCGGGCGGTGCGTGCCGTGAAAGATACCTTCCAGAGCACGGACGTGGTGAGCTTCGAGGGCGGCTCGGTCTCGTTGCCGGATCTCTCCCAGGCCTGTCTGACGGTCGGCCTCTTCGACCCCGACCGCCTCGTCATCGTGCGCAATCTCCACGAGCGCTTCAAAGGCAAGGGCGCTGACAACGAGGAGCTTCGCCGGCTGCTGGGCTCTATTCCTCCCACCACCACCGTGATCCTGGCTTCACCGGGCATGAAAGAGGACAACCTCCTGGTTTCTGTCGTTCGCGAGGTCGGCGGCACCGTCCGGACCTACATGGTTCCCAAGCGGGCGGAGCTGCCCCGCTGGATCGCGGATCGCGCCCGCGATGCAGGGGTGCGCATCGAGCGGGACGCGGCCGACCTGCTGGCGGAGATGATCGGCGGCGATCCCATCGCGCTGAACACCGAGCTGCAGAAGCTGGCCACCTACGCCGGGGAAGACACCGCGATCACCCCGACCATGGTGGAAGAGCTGGTGGGCGCGATGACGCAGGACTCGATCTTCACCCTTGTCGATGCCATCGCCGTCGGTGACCGCGCCAGAGCGCTTCGCATGCTGCACGATCAGCTCGATCAGGCCTCGTCCACGCCCACCGACGTGGCGCTGTACCTCATCCGCATGCTGGCCCGTCAGGTCCGCATCCTCCTGCGCATCCGGCTGGGGCAGGAAGCCGGCCGGTCCAACAGCCAGATCACCTCCGACGTCAAGATCCCTCGCTACTACGCCGATCGCTACTTCCGTCAGGCCCGCCGCCTCTCCAGAGGCCGGCTCCAGGGAGCCTTCGAACAGCTGGCGGCGCTGGAGTTCGCGCTCAAAAACGGTACCGCCGACGCTGCCACCGGCCTGGATCTGCTGGTGACCGAGCTGGCCGGGTAGCCCCGGAAATTTACGAGGCGCCGGTACCGGCTTCGGGCGCCAGCTCCTGGGCCGGTTGCCGGATCTGCGACTGCCCTGCCGGCTCGAGACGGTGGGTCCAGATGAGCCAGGCTGCCAGGAGCCAGAAGGGAACGGTGCCGAGCAGTCCGACGGGCGGGCGCAGAAGGGAATCGCCTTTTGAGAGCAGCAGGGCCACGACGGTCGCCTGGCCATTGATGGCGGCGTGGAGCAGCACGCCCGGCCAGACGCTGCGTGTGTGGAAACGCAGCCAGGCCAGGATGATGCTGAGCGGGACGGTGAAGAGGAGCATGGCGAAGATGCCCGCGATGGGATAGCCGGGGAAGTTGTACCCGTCCAGCGCGATGAGCGGCGCATGCCAGAACCCCCAGATGATGCCGACAATCACCGCGGCCGTGACCCCGCCAAGCGGTGCCAGGCGCGGGAGGAGGTAGCCCCGCCAGCCGAACTCCTCGCCGAAGGTGAAGATGACGTTCAAGACGATGGCCACGCTCAACGAGTTGGCGGCGCCGGTCCAGAACGTCACCCAGGCCACGTACAGCTTGGTCTCGCCGGGCGGAAGATGCCCGATGGGAAGCTGGTGAGCGAGACGGTGGATGTTGGCATCCAGAGCCCAATGCTGTTCCTGTGTCAGAAGCGCCAGAAGCACGCCCAGTGTCATGAGCACGGGTGCGATGAGATAGGCGAGGCCGTAGTACTTCCAGTGCATGAGGTTGAGGCCACCGCCCGAATCGCGGAATCCGTCCTGCAGCAAGGGACCGCGCACCAGATACGCGGCGATGGCCGGCGCGAACATCGCCAGGGCGGCCCGCGTCAGCAGGTTAATGCCAAATGGCCGCAAGCCGATCTCGACCAGCCAGGCGAGGCCGAATGCCAGCACGAGGAAGACGGCCACCCCCCGCCAGCGGATCTGCACCTGCATGGGCGGCTAGGGGTACTGACTGCCGACGACGACGACGATGCGCGCGCTCTGACCCGGCACGGTGCGGTGCACCAGATCGGCATTCAGCACCCGCTGCAGGCGGCGGGCTGTATACTCGCCGTCCCCGCCGGTCGCGGTGTTCACGATGACCTGCGTGCGCGTATACGTAGTCGCGTCGGCGTTTCCAGCGCCCACGGTATGGAAACCAAGTCCGGAGAGGAGCCCCTCAGCATCGGATGCCGCGCCCGGCGTCGTGCTTCCATTGAGCACCATCACCGGCGTACGCTCCATCGCAATTTGCGGATCCGAGAAGAGCCGGTGGACCAGATTGGGGATGACGGTGCTGTTGGTCGGGGTGAGAATCGACTGCCCGTCATCGCTCCAGCCCGTCTGCACCATCCCGTTTTCCATATTGATGTAGGAGTGGTTCACGCCTCCGTGGGCCAGAAGCATCTGCGCCGCCATCTCCGGCAGAGCGTTGAGGGGAATGTCGGTGATCAGCCCCTTTTCCAGGGTTCCGAGGATGGCGGGGTATCGCGGCCAGGTAGACGGGGACATCAGCTGGCGCTTGAGCGCTTCACCGAACGCCTGCTGATCCTTGACCCGGGCCAGATCCTGCTGGGCAAAGGCATGTCGCTCGCGCACGAACTCGAGCGCCGTCGCACCGTCCATGTGCTGCACGCCGGGCTTGATGTCGATGGGGCAGTAGTCATATCCGACGAGGCAGGGGTAGGTGGGGTCCCTGAGCTCCTGAGGCACGTTCACGGTGACGCCTCCCATGGCGTTCACCAGTCGGGTAAAGCTCTTGAAGGTGAGGGCAACCGAATAGTCCACCGGAATGTTGAGATCCTGCTCCAGCGTGTACGCGGCCAGGCGCGGCCCCCCGATCTCGTACGCAATGGCGAGCTTTCCCTCACCGTAGCCCGGAATGTTCACCCAGAGATCGCGCGGCACCGAGAGCTCGTTGATCCGGTGATGGGCAGGGTCGATGTCGATCACCAGGAGGGTGTCCGTCCGCGCCGGCTCCGTGGTCCGCTGTGTCAGGCCCATGGCCACCACGGTGATACGGTCGTGGCCGTTCCAGGGGACGAGCCCGGGCTGCGGCTTGAGGACGACGGCGCTGAGCGCTTCCAGCACCCGGGGATCGAAGAGCAGAACGCCAACGGAGAGGACGCTCACCAGCAAGAAGATCAGGCAGAATGCCAGGAGGCGCCGGATGACCCGCCCCACGGCAGGGCGGGGCCGGGAGGGCGATTCTACCAGGGAAAGATCAGGGGTGAGGGGGGCCGTCTGCGCAGACATGCGAGGGGATTATAGCGTTGACCGCTGGCGCCATGTCTGGCATGTACAGTGAGCCGTGACGATCGAGCGCTTTTTCTCCAACGTGCCGGAAGAGGCGCCTGCCCTGGCCGGAGGGATCCTGGCTCCCGTGCTGGCGCTGCAGGGCGAGCAGGCGCGGCCGGGTTTCCGCATCACCCTTTTTGGAGCGGTCAAGACGGGCAAGACGGGCATGCTCAATCGCTTGCTCGGCACCTCCGTCGTGCCCGAAGATGCGCTCAAGACCAAGAGCTGGATCACCACGGTGGCACACAATGCGGTGCCGTCGGCCATGCTGAGGATGCGGGATGGCTCGGAGCGCGCCGTGCCGTTCGATGAGCTTCAACGGTCCCGGCGGGAGTGGAGCGATCGCGAGGTAGGCGAGGTGCGGATCGGCGTGCCTCATCCCGTCCTCTCCGGAGGAATCACCCTGGTAGACACGCCGGGCCTGCTGGCAGACGAGGCAGCAACCGAGATCACATATGGGATGCTGGAGCGAACCGATCTGAGCATCATGGTGCTGGCCGCCGACAAGATCCTCTCCGGTGAGGAGCGAGCCGTCGCCGCCTACGTCCACGATCTGCTCCACGGCAACATTGTGTTTGTGGTCAACCGCATGGATCTGATCAACGAGGAAGACCGTGACGATGTCCTCGCGTGGGCCTCCGCGGCGCTGAGCGGCCTGGGAAACTCGCTCCTCGGCCAGCCCCGTATCCTGATCTCGGGCAGGTCCGGAGCCTATGCCGGGAGGGAGAGTATTTCTGCCTGGCTGACTGCTTTCTCGGAATCCGGCCCGGTGCAATCGGTTTCTACCCTCTCCCGATCGAGCGTCCTGGGCCACCGGCTTTCCCGCGCCGTCCGGTCGCTGCAGGAGGGACGAGGGGCCGCGGTGGGGCGCGCCAATGAGGCGCGTATGCGGCATCTGGAAAGCACCATGCGCGAGCGCGCGGTCAGACGTCGGGCCGTGGGTGACGCGCGGAGGCAGCTGGACGTTGCCCGCGTGGAGATTGCAAGCCTCAGGCCGTCCTTCATCTCCCGGAGCATCCACGATACCAGCGAGTCGATACGTGGAAACCGGGCATCGTTACCCGTACGGCTGCAGCTCGAGGGCGCTATCACTACCTATGCGGATGCCGTCAACGATCGGGTACGAGATGCGGTCATGGGAGCACCGGTCAACGCTCCACCCTTCGACCTTCGGACGTGGCTCTTCCGTCTGGATCTGAACGCCCGGCCCGACCCTGTCGGCAGCATCGGCAGCACCTTCGGGGATCTTTTGACCCATCCACTCGATAGTGGCAAGAGCGGCCGGGAAGCGGGTGAGGCACTCGGATCCTGGATCAGCAAGAACGTGCTGGGGAAGGATGCCGAGATGGAGATGGAGCAAGAAAGCGAACGGCTGGCCCACACCGCCCTGGTCTCGATCGAGGCAGAGGTCGATCGCTACTTTTCTGGTCTCTCCACGCTTCTGGACGAGGCAGACTCGTTCTACGAGATCTGGGTGCCTGCTGCCCCCGTGGTGGACGCGGCAGAGGAGGACGAGCGGTGCTGGGCGGTGGTGCTCCAGTGGGCCCAGGGGTTCGAGCGTGCCGCGCGGCGAGCGGCGGATGAGTCGCTCACGCCGTTGTCGCGAGAGGCGAGCGAGCCGCCTCCATCAGACCCGCGTTGAGGCGTCGCAGCTCGGCCGCGATGGCATCCAGCCGAAGCTTTTCCGCCGCCACCGAAAACTGTTCATCGCGCTTCTGCTGCAGAATGCGTTCCTGCTCGGCGCGTGCCTCGTCGATCTGCGTACCGATCATGCCGGCGATCCGCTCTGCGAACTGCTGAAATCGCTCCTCGACGGCGCCGTGGACGAACGCCTGTCTGTCGTTCACTTGATCCCGCAGGGCCTCGAAGAGCCGCTCCCCCAGCTTCTGCCGGACGCGCCGCTTTATCTCACTCTCGCTCAGTCCTGCCTGGATGACCTCCACCAGAATCGTGCTCATCAGAAGGCTGGTTCTCATGAAGGTGCTGATCAGGTACCCGATGATCGATTGCTGCACCAGCCGGCCCAGGACACTGTTCAGGTCACCGAGCGACAGCACATCGTCGGTGATCCCGGCAACCTCACTCAGAGAGAGCGCGAGCTGAAACGGGGCGCCGGTTTCGCTCCGGGCGCGATCTCGGCGTGGGGTCCCGGCAAAGGCGGCGGCAATGCGATCCAGCTCCAGCTGCAGATCGCCGATCTGGGCCTCGACCTCCGCCAGGAGTGCTGCAACCGTGCTCTCAATGGCGCCAGGGATTTTCTCAGACCAGGCAGTGAAGCTCACCTGGACGTAGCGCTGTACCTCCTCGCTGATGGCGGCCGCGATTCGCTGCCTCGTCTCCGGCTGGGCATAGGCCATGAGGACGTTGCGCAAGGAGAGGGCTGAGTCGAGGTCCATGAGCCGATGCGAATCCTCGTCCCAGGTTTCCGGCAAGGTATCCACGAACGCCCGCAAGTCGGCGAAGACTTTCTGTTTGACGACGTCCCCAAAGCGCAGAACCGTCCGTTCCGTCTCGCGCTTACGGTCCTCGAGCGCGTGCAGGTGCCGCTCCGCGACTTCACGGCGCACCTCGAGCTCCTCGACAGGCGCATCGAGCGCGGACCGCGCCTGTGTGATCCGTTCCAGAGCTCCGGCCATGACCGGCTGAAGCGCCTGTGTCGTTGATTGAAGAATGGCTGCGACCCTTGCCTCCGTGGTGAGAAAGTGCTCCAACTCCTGCTCCAGGGCTGGAACGCCGCTGGCCGCCAGGGACTCCTCGTCGTGAGGAATCGTGCCGCGCGCCTCCAGCGCCCCCCGCGCGTTGAGGAAGGAAACCCGCCGCCGGTAGAGGTCGACATCGAAGGTCCCGTCCCCGCGGGTGAAGTGAGATTCCAGCTGGGACCGTACCCACTCCTCGATCTCCGCCCTGCTCCCCGGATCAACCTGATCGATGCGATTGACCACAAAGAAGACGTGATCGAGCCGTCCCTCGCCGAGCATGCTCTCGATAAAGACGCGCTCGTCGCGGGTCAGGATACGGGTGGCGTTGAGCACCACGATGATAGCCTGGGAGCGCTTCAAGAAGTTCGTCGCCACCCGCGTGCGGCTGACGTGCTCGCCGAGACCGGGAGAGTCAATGAGCTTGACGCCGTGGGCGCAGAGCGCATGGTCCCGCTCCATCTCTGCGTACTCGACGCGAGCAAAACGATCCACACTGCCGTGTTCCTGGATGGTTTCCTGGTCCTGCGGCGTGAGCTGGAACTCGCGCACGAACTCCTCCCAGCTGACGGAGCGCGGCTCCGCCCGTCCGCTTTCGTAAATGGCGACGTCTTCCCGGTGGCCGTAGACCAGGGCCGTGATGATGGCCGTGGCCGGGGCCGCCTTGGCCGGCAGTGTTTTGGTGCCCAGCATGGCGTTGAGCAGGGTGCTCTTGCCGTTTTTGAACTCGCCGACCACGATGATCGTGAAGAGTCCCTGCCGCAGATCGCGGGCACGGGCCAGGAGCGAGGCGGCGTCCTCGCGCAGTCCCAGACCGGGAGTCACGGACGAGCCGTCGGGAAGTACCATGGGCTCGCCGCCGGCCTCCCCGATGAGCGTGGCCATTCCCTCCAGCGAGCGGGCCACGGCCTCGGTTGTGCTTCTGGCCGCTCCGTAGCCACTACCGGTCACGATCTCGCATCTCCCGCAGCCGGTGAGATCTGCTCGCGCAGGCGGGGAAGCCGCTCGCGGACGATAGCCGAGACCTGCTGCCGCCGGGCGGCCAGATCCTCCGCGTGCGCTTCTCGCTCATCGAGTAATGCCAGCAGGCCTTCCATTCCCTGGCGGTAGACGTCGGCCACCTCCCGCTCCAGTTGCGCTGTCAGCGCCGTGAATTGCTCATCCATGCGCTGCTTGATCTCCTGCTCGACCTGCCGCGTCGCGGCCAGCGCCGAGGCCGTCAGCGCCTGCGCCTCCGCTTCGGCGAGATCGGCGCGCCGCACCCGCTGAACCACCTGGCTGGCGAGCAGGGACAGCACCCCCAGCGGCGGCGAGAAAAAGAGCATGAAGAAGCCGTTGAAGGCCAGCCCACGGGCGATGTTTTCCGCTCTCCGCTTGGCGCGCCTCGGCATGACAAAGACGTGGACCCCCGCCGGATCGCCGCCGAGGTCCCATTCCGCGGTCAGCACCGGCTGTCCCACGACGGCCAGCAGCTCGCGGAAATCGGCGTCGATCATGACCGCCACCTGCGCTTCCTCGGCCTCGAGATCGCCTCGCATGGCAACCATCTGACGACGCAGGAAGTCGAGCCACACCGCTTCGATATAACCCGGCAGGTGGCGCCTGGCGACGGCGCTGTCGTTGATCGACCGGATCTCCTCCGGCAGACGGTTCCGGAGTGCGGCGCCAAAGTTCTCGATGCGCCGCTGCAGGGTCTCCCGCAGCAGTGTCTCCACCCATGCTCTGATGCGCCGCTGCGTTCGCTCGACGCGCTGTTCCAGCCACTGCTGTTGCCCGGCTATGCGGTCGCGGGCGCCTTCCACATCCGACGCCTCCAGTCCGTAGAGCACCTCGAGCCGTGCTGCCGTCACCACTAGCTCTTCGACCAGCGCCGCAGCCGTGTGCTGTAGTCCCCGGGTGCGAACCGGCTCACGCCGCTCCAGCACGTCGTCCAGCAGGGTCTCGAGCGTCCGGTGTTCGTCTCCCCCCTGCGCAGTCTCGCGGAGCGACAGGTCAATCACGGCGGGACGGCTCTGAAACGGCCCCAGGAATGTCTGTACCAGCTCCAGAAGAGAGGCACGCTCCTCCTCGGGCACCAGGTCCATATGGTTGACGACAACGGCCACCCGCTCCAGACCGAGCTTCGGGACCAGCTGGTCGCGCACAAAGCGCCGTTCGACGTCTGAAAGGAGAGCGGACGCGTTGAGCAGAATCATGACGTAGTCCGAGCTCGCCAGAAGCTCGCGCCATGACTCGGGGCTTCGCTCCGCTTCCATCGGCTCGATATGGAGGTCGCAGAGGGCGAGCAGCGGGGCGGGCGCTTCAATCTCAATTCGTCCCGGCACGGCATCGCCGTCGAGGAGAAGTTCACGGAGCTGAGATGAGGAAACGGCAACCCTATCGCCGTTGGGATCCACGCGCGTCACCGAGACTGCATCGCCGTGCTGGATATCGATGCCGAACGGCGCCTTGGGAATGGCGGAGACCGGTACGAGGTCGGCTCCCAGCAGCAGATTGACCAGCGTTGCTCGCCCGGAGCCGGTCGGGCCCACCACCCGCAGCTGCAGTCGAGAGGTCTGCTTGTGGGCGAGTACTGCCTCCACTGCCTGCGCCACCACTCGGTCTCCAAGATCCGCCGCCATGGCCGCGATCTCATCCAGCGCCGAGGCAATCGGGGACGAAGCGGACGCGGCCGAGGTCACGGCTTCACAATCTGGTTCGTGAGCCGGTCCAGGTCGATCTGGTTGAGCAGATCGGTCCCCGGTGGCGGCTCCTCACCCTTGAGGTCGTAGTAGATCTCCGATCGGGCGAACAGGCGTAGCGCCTCGATGCGTTTGGGGATCAGGGGATGCGTGATAAAGATTTGCTGCCAGCCGGAAGCGCCGTGGTAGTCCGCCATCTCCCGATAGTGCCGCAGATAGTCGTCAATATCGACCTGCTCGACGTCCGCGAACCCGGCCACCAGCCTGATCAGCGCCCGCTCGGCCGTATGAAGATCTCCACAGCAGAGGAGCCCGGCGCGATCGGCCGTCACCTCCGACCGCCGCGACCAGGCCCGGAGCGGAATGCCGGCAAAGCGATGGACCACATGCCCGATCGGTCCCAGGATGGGCAGCGCCAGGTCGAGCAGCACCGCGACCAGGGTGTGGTAGACCATGTGACGGGCCGCGATATGACCGCATTCGTGCCCGATGACAAACTGCGCTTCACCGGGTGAAAAGTACTTGAGAAGCGCATCGGTGAGAAAGACGAACTGGTACTCGTCGGTTCCGGCGGTGAAGGCGTTGAACTGCCCACCGAAGGAGCCGCAGAGCGAGTGCGGCGCCGCGATACCCAGGGTTCGGGCGCAGTCCTGCGCAATCGCGTACAGCTCGGGGAATGACTTCTGGTCGATGGGAATTCCCTGGGCCAGAAACTGCCCCATCTGCACCGAGATAAAGGTGTCGAGCGCCTTATCGAGCACGTTTCTGACCGGCGCCGATTCCAGTGCCCGCAGGATCCAGCCGTCTACCGGGTGCGCATAGGGTGGCGCCGTTTCGTCGTCCGACAGGCCGCGCCACGCGCGCCAATCGATGTAGTCCTGGAAGGATATGATGCGGATGTCGGGTTCTTGCGTGACCATGGGCGCGTCCCTTCCTGCGCGGTGGTTCTTAGGAAGCGCTGCTCCCAACCGGCTCCGGGGTGGCATACCCGCGGGGGTGTTTCCGTTGCCACTCCCAGGCAGAGCCGACGATGGTGTCGAGGTCGCTATGGCGCGGCTCCCAGCCGAGCGCCGCCCGGATCTTTCGGGCATCGGCCGTCAACTCTACCGTATCGCCCTCGCGGCGCTGCCGGATCTCGATGGGGAAATCGACTCCGCTGATGCGACGGAGGGAGTTGATGACATCCCAGTTGCTGTGCCCCACGCCGGTGCCGACGTTGAAGATGTCGCTGGTGCCGCCACCCGTCAGGTGGTCAAGTGCGGCGACGTGCGCAGAAGCGAGGTCAAGTACGTGGATGTAATCGCGGATGCAGGTTCCGTCAGGGGTAGGGTAGTCATCTCCGTAGAGTGGGAAGACGGGAATGATGCCCAGCGCGGCCTTGATGGCGACGGTAATGAGGTGCGTGGCGGGCTCATGATCCTGACCCATGGAGCCATCCAGGGCGGCACCGGCGGCGTTGAAGTAGCGCAACGAGACGCTGCGCATCCCGTGGACGCGATCGTACCAGGGCAGAATCCGCTCCACGATCAGCTTGGTCTCGCCATAGGTGTTGGTGGGCACGGTCGGCGCCGTTTCCGTGATGGGAAGCCTGGCGTCATCGCCGTACACCGCGGCCGTGGAGGAGAAGACGACGGTCTCGATCCCGTGCCGCCTGGCGGCGTTGAACAGGTTGATGCTGTTGGAGACGTTATTGGTGAAGAAAGGGCCGACATCTTTCATCGACTCGCCGGCCTCGATGGAAGCGGCCAGGTGCACGATGACGTCGAAGCCGTGAGAGAGGGCGGCGTCGAGGGCGGTGCTGTCGCCGAGATCGGCTACCACCAACTCGGCATTGATCGCCTCACGGTGGCCGTAGCTCAGATTGTCGTAGACGACGACCTCGTGGCCGGCCTCCTGAAGCGCGCGGGTAGTGAAACTGCCGATGTATCCGGCTCCGCCGGTCACGAAGACACGCATTACCGCTTCCTCTTTCCACGGAGCCGCTCGGGCCGCTGTCTGGCGGCGCGCTGCGGCTCACGGGGCTTCGATGCTGCCGGGCGATAGCGCCGCTGGGCGTCGGCCTCCTGCAGGCGCCAGACCGCCAGCGGATAGCGCTCGCTGCGATCGTAGACGAAGTAAGCGGCCACGATGATCATGGCCAGGACCAGGAGATACATCCAGAGTGGCATGTCGAGATAGTCGAACTGTACATAACGTGCGGCCACCAGCACCAGACCGATGACGGAGGTCCACATGCCCGCCCTGGTGAGGCGGCGAATGAAGCGCCGTGCCACGGGGTTCCGGGGAGCGAGCTTGCCCCGCCGCCAGTACGCAAAGGCGGATGCCAGGAAAATGATCGCGAAGACGATCGGCACGATGATATACGCCGACGGCGGATTGTCCACCGGTGATGTGGTCATGAAGTTCCAGGAGAAGAGATTCACAGTGACCTCGAAAGCATGATTACGCGGGAGCCAATTTGGTCTTCGGAAGGCCCGGCTCCGGACCGGAGAAGTCTACCACTCTGACGCTAGTCGCGACCCCAACCTGTAGCGTGAATCGGATGAAGTACCGGCCAATTGCTGCGCACCGCGATCGGAAGGTGAGGCAGAAATTTCTGTTTGGCTACGTCCTGGTGTACAGCCCCATCACCAGACGCATGGCCCAGTCTCGAACCCTGGTGGGGACGAAGCGCTCGAGGGTGGCAAGCCTGGCAGCGGCGGTGATGGTGTAGCGAGCGCGCGGGTGTTCGGACTGGACGGCGCGGAGCACGGTGCGGGCCACAGACTCTGCGGAGCGACCGAACCACCCCGATCGGTCATGGACGGCCGTGTAGCGCCGGAAGTAGGGGCCGTACGCTGACCCCTCGGGAGCCGCACGCACCACGGAGCGTCCGAAGTGGGTTGGAATCGGGCCCGGCTCGATCAGCACCACCTCGATGCCAAAGGGCGCCAGCTCCAGCCGAAGGGCGTCACTCATCGCCTCCAGGGCGAATTTGGACGCGCTATAGGCACCGGTGAAGGGCGTGGAAACGCGGCCGGCCGCGGAGCTGAGATTGATGATTCTCCCCCGGCGCCGCGCTCGCATCCCGGGCAGGAAGGCTTGAGTGAACGCCAGCAGGCCGAAGACATTGACCTCGAAGAGACGGTGCAGCGCATCCTGCGAGATGTCCTCCATCGCGCCCATCAGCCCGTAGCCCGCATTGTTCACCAGAACGTCCACGCCGTAGCCGTCCGTTGCGCGCATCACCGCCTCGGCCGCGGCCGAGCGCGAGCCCTCATCGGCAATATCCAGCTCGACCGGCACGATCTCCCAGCCCTTGTCCTGTCCTTCATCGGATAGCGATTGAAGATCTGACCGTGTCCGGGCCAGCGCAATGACCCGATACCCCGCACGTGCGAGCTCGATCGCAGTGGCACGGCCGATCCCGCGCGACGCCCCGGTAACGGCGGCGATCTGCGCCCTAGTCCCCACGATGCAGAGCGAGCGCCAGGATGGACTTGGCGTCGGCCATCTCGCCGCGCCAGATCGACTTCCAGGCCTCATCCGGCGTCATGAGCACGACCTCGATCTGGTCGTTCTCCTCGGTTGCCTTTCCCGGGGTGAGGTCACGCAGGCGATACAGATGCATTTTCTCGGTGGTGAAGCCGGGCGAGGAATAGAAGCTGGAGAGGTGCTCGGGGAAGCCAACGTCATACCCGGTCTCCTCCTTCATCTCTCGCCGTACCGCCTGCTCTGGCGTCTCCCCTTCGTCGATGCCGCCTGCGGGAATCTCCAGGAGGACCTGTCCTACTGCCTCCCGGTACTGCCGCACCAGGACCAGCCGGCCGTCTGCCAGCACCGGCAGCATGGCCACTACCTCGGGGTGGACTACGACCTCACGCTTCGCGTCCTTACCGTTGGGCAACCGGACGGTGTCGACCCGCAGGTCGATCAGGTTGCCCTGATACACGGTCTCGCTGTGCAGAACCTTATCGGGCTCAATCTCTCTCAATGTAGTTCCCCTCCTCAGCCTACCAGTGGGCTGTCATTCCTGTATCAGGCCGGCATCTCGAGTAGTTGTCCCTATGTGCTTCGAACGGTTCGCACGGCTGAGCTTCAGCCCGGAGGCACTCGATGGGCACATCCGCCATCGATCTTCGATGGTGCGGTGATGCATCCGGCAATGGTGGGGGAGCCGCACAGTGCACTGGACTGCGGGCTGAAGCCCTCGGCTACGTCGCGGGCGACATAACGGGCACTTCAGGTAGCGGAGGGCTTCAGCCCGCAGTCTTTCTCTCGTGAGGAGCGAGCAGGGCAAGGGCGCTGAGGATGCTTCCCGCACCGGTGGCGAAGTCGGGGTTGTAGCGCCAGCCGCGGCGGGGCTCTATCCACTCATAGATGCGATTACAGCCGGGGCAGAAGCACCCCTCGATCAGTTGCGCCGCGACTTCCCGTTCTCCGAGCAGGGCACGAGCCTGGGCTTCCCACCCGGTGAGCCAGGTCCAGATGCCCCCGTTTTGATACTCGCCACGCCGGAACTGGTATGGGCCCATCCGGCCAGAGGCAAAGGAGGGGGTGATGACGCGATGCCCGAAGGGCGCAGCCAGACGGTTGAGTCGCTGCATCAGCATTCGGCCTTCCTCGACATTGAGCACGCCGTAGAGGACCAGCAAGGCAAAATCCTGGGTAACGCGCTTGCCGCGCGCCTGAGGGCATTGCCAGTCGAGCGGACCGGACGGGCGCAGCAGCGTTCGACGGGTCGCGGAGCGAACCGCATCAGGATCGGGGCCCCGAAGACCGATGGAGGCTGCTCCCTGCACCGCGGCATTCCAGACCGCTTGCGTGTACGTCACCTTGCCGTGCCGCCGCCAGTGATCGGCCCAGTCCTCGTTGGGGCATTGCTCGATGAGGAGATCTCCGTCGCTGTCGCGTCCGATCAAGTAGTCCATCGCCGCCTGTAGCGGAGGGCGTAACGGCGCGATGGAGGCGGCGTCTCCTGTAAGCTCGCGGTATCGGGCGCAGGCGACGATCCACCAGGCGGTACTGTCCGGGTCAGGGTGGCAGCTGTAGATTTCGCGCGTACCGTCCGGGAAGCTCTGGCGCCCGATGTAGACCGAGGTGGGCAGACCGCCCCGATTCACGTCCAGCCAGGCCCCGTCTGGATGCGATATCTCCGCCTCTGTCCATTCCAGACGATGTTTGTTGAGAAGGATGTACTGCGCCGGGTCGTCGTCAACGCGGACCTGATAGGTTGCCCATGTCCGGAGAAGCGCGAGCGCAAGATCGGAGTATCCCCAGTCGAGCAGTCCCAGCACGATGATCATCGTGTCGCGCGACCACAGACCCTCGTACGTTGGGCTGGGCTGGACGATCGTCTCATCCAGATAGGTGCGAACGTTGTGCTCGATCGTATCCAGGGCGATTTTCACCCGCGCCGGCGATATCGCCGGAGAGGACGTCGAAACAGGCATGCCGGTACTCTCCATATCTAGCGCCCACCCTGGCCGCTGAGGGCGATACCCTCGACAACATATTTTTGCATCAGTACGTACACGATAAGTACCGGCAGAAGCGAGAGCGTGGCCGCCGCCATGAGGGGGCCCCAGGCGATGGCGAACTGATCCTGATACGCGGTCACGGAGAGCGGAACCGTTTTCAGGCTCGGAGAGTCGATCACGACAAGAGGCCAGAGGAAGTTGTTCCAGGAGGCGAGGAAGGTGAGGATGACGACTGTCGCCAGAGCCGGACGGGCCAGCGGCAGAATGATCCGGGTGTAAATCTGCCAGTGGTTGGCTCCATCGATGCGCGCCGCGTCCTCATAGTCGGTCGGGATCGTCAGGAAAAACTGTCGGAGCAGAAAGGTGCTGAACACGCTGACAACGAAGGGAGCGATGAGTCCGGCGTAGGTGTCGTGCCAGTGGAGCTCGCGCACGATCAGGTAGTTCGGGATCAGCGTCACCTGGGAGGGGATGATCAGGGTGCCGAGATAGAGGGCAAAGAGCGTGGAGCGGCCCCGAAACCGTAGGCGGGCGAAGGCGTAGGCGGCCATAGAGGCCGTGAGGAGCTGCGCGACGGTAATGATGATGGACACAATGGCGCTGTTCAGGTAGAAGCGCGCAATTGGAAGTTCTCTTGCCACTTGCTGGTAGTTCGTCCATGTCAACGGGCTAGGCACGAATTGCGGTGTCAGCGATCCAATCTGAACAGCCGTTTCCAGGGAGGATGACACCATATAGACGAACGGCAGTATGACCGAGAGTAACCCGATCAGCAGGAGGACGTAGACCACGGCATCGACAGCAACGTGGCGCAGGCGCCGGCCTCGCGCGGTGCGGTGAATAACGGCGCCGGAGCTACTCATAGTGCACCCATCGCCGCTGTGCCACGAGCTGGATGATGGTGGCGGCAAAAATGATGATGAAGAGCGCCCAGGCTGTGGCCGAGGCTTCGCCCATATTCAGATCCACGAACGCTTTCTGATAGAGATAACCCACCAGCGTGTTGGTCGCGTTATCGGGGCCGAATCGTCCCGATGTAAGCACGAACGCCTGGTCGAAAAGCTGAAAGGAGCCGATGGTGGAGATGATGACAACGAAGAGGGTAGTCGGGCTGATCATGGGAAATGTCACGCTGCGAAATCGCTGCCAGGCATTGGCGCCATCCACGGTGGCAGCCTCAAGGAGCGGGCGCGGGACACTCTGGAGCCCGGCGAGAAAGAGGACCATGCTGAACCCTATCTGCCGCCACACGCCGAAGATGATCAGCGCCGGCATGGCCCAGACGGAGCTGTTGAGCCAGGCGGGCGGATTGCTGACCCCCAGCATGTATAGATAACTGTCGATCAGCCCGCGGTTGGGATCGAAGATCCACTGCCACATCAGGGCTGCGGAGGCCAGGGTGGTAATGAAGGGCGCAAAGTACGCAGTTCGGAGCACGACGGTGCCGGGTAGGCGTCGGTTCAGGCCCAGTGCCACCAACAGACCGAGGGCGGTGGAGATCGGGACCACGGCCACCGTGTAGGAGGCTGTGTTCTTGACCACCTGCCAGAACAGTGGATCGCCGGCGAGGGTGCGATAGTTCTCGAGACCCAGCCAGGTTGGCGCCCTGACCAGATCCCAGTGGGTGAAGCTGATGACGAGGGTGCCGATGACACCGAGCAGGGTAAACACGAAGAAGCCGACGAAGTCCGGAAGCAGGAAGAGGATCGCCGCGCGCCCATCTCCCCGCTTCCGATGCTCGCCGGGACGCGAGGAGCGCCTGCGGGCCATGGAGACCTGCAGGCGCTCGATCGACGGAGCAAAGGGACGCACTGCTAGCCTTTGAGTGCCTTTTCCGCGGGGCCGACGGCGGCGTGCAGCGCCTCCCGGGCGGTCGATTCCCCGGTCCAGGCTTTGTCGAGAGCAGCCGCAACCGCATTCGAGACATCGCTCCACTGCGGGAACGACGGGAAGTCGTGCCCCAGCTTCGTCTGCTGCGTGAACACCTTGTTGTAGGGTTTGCTCAGCCACTGCTTCGAGTGCAGCGCCTTGGGATTGTTGGGAACGATGTCGTTCCCGCCCGCGAATATCAGGGATGCGGTCGATCCGGTGATGAACTCCCAGAACTGAAGGGAAGCGTTGATGTTCTTCGTCCAGCGGCTGATGGTGTAGCCTGCGCCACCGGCAACGTTCACCGTCTTGTGGCCCTTGAAGTGCGGCATGCCGACGACACCCCAGGACAGGCCCGGTGTGGAGGTGAAGCTGGGCACCAGCGCATGATTGCCGAAGGCCATGGCCAATTGCCCGCCGGCGAAGAGCGGCCCGATGTTGGTGGAGTCCACGATCTGGCTCGCGGCCGGGGTCACCTTATCCTTGTTGATCAGGTTGGCCATGAACTGGATGCCGGCCGCGGCGCTGGCATTGTCGAACGTGAGCTTGTGCGGAGTCTGGTCGCTGTCGAATAGCTCCGCGCCGTGCTGCCAGATGTAGAGGTCCCACTGGCCGGTTTCGAACGCGTAGCCGTACTGGACCACGCGGTCCCCCTGACGGATCGTCAGCTTCCTGGCGAGAGCACGCAGGTCATCGTAGGTCCAGCTGCTCTTGGGGGCTTTGACGCCGGCCTGGCTCAACAGCTTCTTGTTGTAGAAGATGACCTTGGTGTCGTTGTCACGCGGGACACCGAAGAGGCCCTTCTTGTACTCGAAGAGCTCCAGCTGGGCCTGGGTGTAGCCCTTGGGCAGCTGCTTGTTGTGCTTCTTGAGCAGACCGCGCAGCTCGTACAGGGCGCCCTTCTGGGCATAGCCCGGTACCAGGGTGAGGAACTGCACGTCCGCGGTGCTATGCGCTGCCACATCGGCGTTGTACTTCGGCCAGTAGTCGGTCCAGGACGCCAGCCGCGGGGTGACCGTGATGCTGGGGTAGCGCCGGTGGAAGACGTCCAGGACCTTATTGATCGTCGTCTGCTCGTCCGGGCTGCCCCAGGACGAGAACGAGATGTTCCCCTTCGCCTTGGCGGCAAACGCCGAGATCGGGCCCTCGACGTCTCCGAGCAGCGTCGCCACGGCCGACGTGGACAGCCCCAGCGCGAGTGCGCGTGTAATGAACGCCAGTCGGCTCATGGAGCCTGCCGACGCCTCGTCTACCAACTGATCGATGTCTGATGCGTTATCCATGTCTTCTTTCCATCCTCCATTTTCCATAGAACAAACCGGCCGGCCTCATCGCTGAAGCCGGCCGGTACCTCTACCTGGGTCGGGACTGCTGATTACCTCAGCACTCGACTATGACCCACGACAGAGCACCTGCTGCCGGCCCGGTACAGCAACAGCAACATCCGCGTATTGCGCACAGGGATGGCTGCTCTTCGTGAGGCATATGCATGGTGGCAGAGTGTATCACAAGCACTCTCAGCCGCACTTCAGCGTCCGTGACAGCGCTTGTACTTCTTGCCGCTGCCGCACGGGCAGGGGTCATTGCGGCCGACCCTGGGACTTTCGCGGCGGTACGGGCCGGATATCGGTTCTCTCCATGTCAAGCGCTTGGCGAGCTCCCACTCAGCCCTATCCGCATCCGTCGGTTCCGGGCCCCCAAAATTGAACAGCGGCCGGCGCTGTCGCGCGTCGAGGTGGCGAGCGGTGTCGGGCGGAATCTCTAGCTCACTCCGGACTTCCCCCCACGAGATGATGGCCTCGTCGAGCCGCTCTTCCTCGTACGCCCGGATCACGGAGGGGATTGCCTCGGTTGCTCGGAGATCGACGAGGTTCGAGACCAGCGCGCCGCGCAGGGTGTACACGTCTTCATAGTCCTCATCCCTGTCCAGCTCTGTTATCAGTTTGGGGATGATTTGACCCACCAAGTCCGGGCAGGCTTGCGCGATCTCTTTCAATGCGTCCGCGGCGCGCCACCGCGTCCAGACCGTATGGTGAAGGTCTGATAGTACTGTCATCAGCGGATCGAGTGCGGGCTCCCCGAATTGCCCCAGCGCCCTGGTCAAAACACTGGAGAGATAGTCGTAACCATCCCAGGGGAAGAGCGCAAGCAGCGGCTCCAGGGCTTCGGGTGGGTGAAGCTCACCCAGGATCTTCACCGCCGAATACGGCGCCCAGCCAGTGACATCCTCGGTGTCCGACTCAGCCACTTCGTACTCGGCCGGGTCGGAAACCATGGCAATCAGGGACGGAACTGCTTCCATGCCCTGCGATCTGATTGCACCCAGCAGGGCTTCCGGAGGGCGCTGTCCAGCGACGCGCAGTTGCGCCAGAAGCTCGTCAATCGCTTGGGAATTGGTGTGTGCTGAGGTATCCATCATGCCCGCCAGGGTACTTCCTACAGTAGCCGTCTGTACACCCGGGGACAAACGGATTCTCCCCCGTGATTACCCCTCACCTCCGGCCCCTCTCCCTCAAGGGGAGAGGGAAGATGGATATCCGGCATCTGTTCCCCCTTCGCCCCGTGAGGGAAAAGGGGGTTAGGGGGATGAGGGGTTTGGTTTAGGCATTTACTTATCAGGGACATCTGGATATAATTGTGTAGCTAGACAGGTTTCTTCTACAGGATTTCCCGGATGAATCAGAAAATCACCTACCACTTCGTCTGGGGACCCATGCGGAACAAGCCCTGTCTGACCGGAGAAGCAGCGGAACGGTTGCAGTCGCTGATCGACGAGGCGGCGGATCTCCTCTCGGTTGACCTGGAGGAGGTTGAGGTCTTTCCGGACCGCGTCTACGTCTCGGTGGCGGCACCACCCACGGTTTCTCCACATCGCATCGTTTGCCGGTTTAAAGCACATTCCTCTCATTGTCTGCGTCGCGAATTCCAGGAGATGACACGGATCCCGACGCTGTGGACACGGACGTATGTGGTCCAGGCAGGCGAGCACCTCCGTCCCGAGCAGGTGCTGGAGCTCTTCGAGGCTTCGCTCCCGCCGAGGCGCCGGCCCGGACGGCCAAAGTCGTGCGGCGGACCGGAATAGAAAGGATTCATAGAACCAAAATGCAGAAATGTGAACGATGCAAGACCAACGATGCCCGCGTCCGGATCGATCAGATCGTGGCCGGCCGTCGCGAGCATCACTATCTCTGCGAGTCCTGCGCGCAGGAGATCGTCGGCGGCGAGGCCGGAGTTGGGGGCACGCCCATCGGCTCGATCTTCGGGAACATGGGTGGCCAGGCGGGCCCCGGTGGAACCGCTACTGCCCAGCGCCAGCAGCCGCAGAGCGATACCCCGGCACTCGACCAGTTTGGCCGTGACCTGACCGGCGAGGCGGAGGACGGCAAGCTCGATCCCACCGCCGGCCGCGAGCGAGAGATTCGCCGCGTCATCACCGTTCTGGCACGCCGTCAGAAGAACAACCCGGTCCTGATCGGCGAGCCCGGCGTGGGCAAGACCGCCATCGTGGAGGGCATCGCCCGCCGCATCGTGGACGGGAACGTTCCTGCCGCACTGCTGGGTAAGCGCGTCATGTCGCTGAGCCTCGGCGGCATGATCGCAGGCGCGATGTTCCGCGGGCAGTTCGAGGAGCGCGTCAAAGCCATCCTCAACGAGGTCCGCGAACACCCCGAGATCATCCTCTTCATCGACGAGATCCATACCGTCGTCGGCGCCGGCGCTGCCGAAGGCGCGGTGGGCGCGGCCGACATGCTGAAACCAGCCCTGGCCCGCGGCGAACTGCGCTGCATCGGCGCCACCACCCTGGATGAGTACCGGCAGCACATCGAGAAGGACTCCGCCCTGGAGCGCCGCTTCGCGCCCGTCTTTGTGGACGAGCCGGAGCCGGAGGAGGCCATTGCCATGGTCCAGGCGGTCAAGCCGGAGTACGAGCGCCATCACGGCGTTCAGATCACCGACGCCGCCATCGAGGCGGCTGTGACCCTCTCCGACCGCTACGTCAACGATCGTTTTCTGCCCGACAAGGCCATCGATCTGATCGATGAAGCCTCTTCTTCGCTGCGCCTCGACGCCAGCGAGAGCGGCGAAGGCCCCGAGGCGGTTGCTGCCCTGGAGCAGCGGCTCCAGGTGCTGCAGTCGCAGAAGGAAGCCGCTGCCCTTTCCGAGGACTACGAGAAGGCCGCCAGCCTGCGCCAGCAGGAGCTGGTGGTGCAGACTGAGCTGGATACCGTGCGCGAGCACGTGTCCGAGGCACAGCCGCTGATCGTGACGCCCGAGCTGATCGCAGGGGTGGTCGAGGACTGGACCGGCGTGCCCGTCTCCCAGATGGTGGAGTCGGAGCGTCAGAACCTGCTGAACCTGGAAGAGGACCTGCAGCATCGGGTTATCGGCCAGGATGAGGCGATCGCGGTGGTCTCGAAGGCCATCCGGCGCTCTCGCGCCGGCCTGAAGGACCCCAAGCGTCCCATCGGCTCCTTCCTCTTCCTGGGCCCCACGGGCGTGGGCAAGACGGAGACGGCGCGGGCGCTGGCAGCCGAGCTGTTCGGCGGCGAGGATGCGATGATCCGGCTCGACATGTCGGAGTACATGGAGCCGCACAGCGTCTCCCGCCTCTTCGGCAGCCCGCCCGGATACGTCGGCTACGACGAGGGAGGCCAGCTCACCGAGCAGGTGCGCCGCCGCCCCTACTCCGTCATCCTCTTCGACGAGGTCGAGAAGGCGCATCCGGAAGTCTTCAACGCCCTGCTCCAGATCATGGACGACGGGCGCCTGACCGACAGCACCGGCCGCACCGTGGACTTCAAGAATACGGTGGTCATCATGACCTCGAACGTCGGGAGCGGCGAGCTGCGCCGCGCGGCCCGGATCGGGTTCGCGATGGGCGTGGAGAGCGCGAACGATGAGCTGAAGAGCAAGGCGCTGGAGGGCCTGAAGCGGGCCTTCCGCCCCGAGTTCCTCAACCGGATCGATCAGGTGGTCGTCTTCAACTCGCTCAGCCGGGAGGATCTGCGCCAGATCGTGGATCTCCTCCTCGAGCACGTGGAGGAGCGGCTGCGGGAGCAGGAGATCTCGCTCCACGTCGGCGACGACGTGCGCGACTTCCTGATGCAGGAAGGGTACGACGAGCAGTACGGAGCCCGGCCGCTGCGCCGCGCTATCCAGAACCACGTCGACGATGTCCTGGCCGACGCCATCCTCAACGGGATGCTCGCGGCCGGCGGCACCGCCACCCTCCGCATGGAGAACGGCGCCATCGCCATCGAGGCCCAGCAGCCTCAGCCGGTGGCCGTCTAAGGACGCCCAACTCCTGAGAGGGGGCCGGATCCGAAAGGGTCCGGCCCCTTTTTGTTTCCAGGATCCATATCCGCTACCCCACGACTTTGTGACGTAGGGCCTCAGCCCGGGGACGCCCCGTCGATTGTCGATACTCGCATTGACACGGGAAGCATACGGGTCTACTCTGCGTGTATTGAGGTTGTCGACCTCATCAAGGACGGAGAGGAGAACCCATATGTTGTTTTCTGTCAGAGGAGAATATATTGACCCGGGTGCTTTGTTGCCGCCGCAGCAGGCGATCGATGTTGTCGAGCAGGCAGTAGTCCCCAGCTTTCAGATGCTGGCCCAGCAGAACGGGGTCACCGGAGGACTCTATGCCGGCGAGCGTGCCGGCGCCTTCCTCATCGAAGCCGACTCGCCGGAAGCCCTGGACAGCATGATGAACCATCTGCCCTTCTTCGGACTGGTCAAGTGGGAGGTCAAAGCTCTGGTACCGATTGCCACCATAGCCCAGAAGCTGCCGCAGTACGTCAACGACGCCCGGGCGCAGCTCCAACAGGGCGGCCAATCGACCCGGTGAAGTGAGGCGGCCGGGGGGCGTTCTCCAGGCCCCTCGGCTGCAAAACCCTCCAGGAGCAGTCGCGGCCACGCCTTTCCGTTGGGCGCAGACCTTGTGCCTGCCCCAGGAAAATCCTCCTTATGGCTGCGGCGGCGGTGACCTGTAACTAAACCTGGCGACCGGGTGATTCAGCCAGCCCGCGAGTCCGTTCCAGACGGCCGCGCCGGGACAGGTGGGCTGGGGCCGGCCGGTGCGGCCGCTGTAAAAGGCGGCCCTGAAGGCTCCGCGGTGCTCGTATGGGTTCAATCTCACATATCGTTAACGGTGTCGAGCCCTCGGATGTAACGAGGCACGTGACGGCGCACTCCCTCCAACTGCCGCGATGGCTCAGGTTATTGAGATCACATTCATCAGGCCGTTAAGCATGTGGTAGAGGTTGTGGCAGTGGAACACCCACTTGCCGGGATTGTTTGCGATCCAGTCAACCGTAAAGGACTGGGACGGGTTGACGTTCACCGTATCCTTCATCGGTCCGTTTCCCGTGCCGTTGGCGAGCTGGAAGAAGTGCCCATGAAGGTGCATAGGATGGATCTGTCCCGAGGCGTTGGTGATGATGAAGCGCACGTGGGTGTTGCGGGGGATATGCAACGGTTGGTCAACGGGCAGAACGCGGCCGTTGAAGGTCATGTAAAAGGCGCCGAAGCGTGACCTGAGGCTCACGTACATGGTCATGTCCGGCTTACCGCTGGGGATGCCGTACCCACCGCTTGTCCGCAGCATGCCGTACTTCAGCACCTTTCCCTTGAGCTGTTTCGGCTTGAAGTGCGCCGGGGGTGCGGCGCCGGAGCTGCCGTTGTAGCGGACGATGGCGCGAGCCAGCGGACCGCGTGCTGATGGCTGGGCGGCGAGTTGCCAGACGCCGGGGTGGTTGGCGTGGACCAGCACGTCATAGCGCTCTGCCATCCCGATGTCCAGAGCATCGACATCCACGGGAGCGACCGGCTGTCCGTCGGCGTGTGTCACCCGCATCCGATGACCTGCCAGCGCCACCCGGTAGACGGTGGCTGAACCGGCGTTGATGATCCGGAAGCGCACTACCTCCCCTCGATTCACCGAGATCTGGGTCGGATTCTGCGCTGCCTTGCCGTTGATCAAGTGGTAGGGGAAGGATGCCGGCTCGACCGGCGGTCTCCCCGCCTCGGCGGTGTGCCGCTCGAAGCCGGTCTGGCACTCGTAGAGGCTGAGGAGGGCGTGGCTCCGTTTGCCGATGCCGTCTCGCCAGTCGTCCAGCACGAGTACAACCTCGCGGTCATAGCTGAGGGGCTCGCGTTTCGGATCCACGATGAGCGGACCGTACATGCCGCGGTCGAGCTGGGCGGAGGAATGGCTGTGATACCAGTACGTCCCCGAGACCGGCACTTTGAAGTCGTAGGTAAAGGTGCTGCCGGAACGGATGGGGGATTGCGTCAGTCCTGGGACGCCGTCCATCTTGTTGACGATCGGAATCCCATGCCAGTGAATAGTGGTCGATGTCGACAGGTTGTTGTTGACGTCGACGTGCAAACGATCGCCTTCAGTGGTCCGAAGTAATGGGCCTGGGAGCGACTCGTTAAAACCGATCGTCGACACGTTTCTGCTCCCCAGGCTTACGCGTGTCGGAGCGGCGGTCAGCGCGTAGTCGGTAACGCTGTCCGGTGCAAGGAGATTCGCTGCGTGAGCGATACCAAGGTCGCCCAGTGTGAGAGCAGCGGTACTGCCGCCCACCAGCTGTAAGAATTCGCGCCGAGTTGCCTGTTGCCGGATTGAGCTCCGCATGATCCCCCCTCTGTCCGCGGATGCGCTGAGAAGCCCGCGGTAATTCCGGTCATGATAGCCGATGGCGGCGCATCATGCAGCCAATTGTGCAGACGTCAGTGAGAAGCTGGAGCGATCAGCGCGCAGTGTCTGCGTCTTCGCGCCAGGAGTCCAGAAGCTTCAGGAGCGACCAGTAATCGAGGAAGGCACGCTTCTCGCCGGTGCCGACATTCTCGATCTCGCCACGCATGGTGGAATCACCGTCGCTATCCGGCCACAGCCGGAGAATGAACGACATCGCGGGCGCTCGAACGCCGCTACTGTTCTGCATCTCGATCACGGTCCTCCGCCCCTCTTGTCAATACCGAGGGACTGTAGCACCGCGAGATTAACCGGCAATTAGCTCGAAAGGAGAAGAGAAGCGGGAGTCTTTCGGTCAGCTTTCGGTGGGGGTCGGCCGGCCTTTGTACTCGGCCAGGATCTGGTCGCGAAGACGTGTCGTTTCCGCCGATGGCTCGGCCTCGACCTCCGCTCGCAGCGCCCGGCGACACTCTTCGTAGGCACGCAGCGCTTCGTGCGGACGTCCCGCCGCCACCAGGTATTCCATCAGCCGGCGATAGACCTCTTCCCGCCAGGGCTCGATGCGCAAGATCTTGCGCGAGAAGATGGCCGCCTGGTCGGGCGAGTCGTCCTCGGCGTGGATGCGCGCCGCGTCGCTAAGGACGTGCAGATGCAGCTCGCGCAGCCGCTCCCGGGTGGCAATCGTCCACTCGAAGAAGGGATCGTCGCGCAGATACTCTCCCAGGTAGAGCGCCTCTGCCACCTGATAGGCGTGCAGCGCCTCCTCTGTCCGGCCCTCCGCCGCCAGCTCCCGCCCCCGCGTTGCCGCGCTGTCGAAGGCCCCCATGTCGGTCCAAGCCGGCGACGCGGAATCGAAGTAATATGCCCCTTCCTGCTGGGCAATGTGCGATAGCCCTCCATTTTTGCGCCCGCCCTCACCCAGCATCTTCCGGAGCTCGTGGACTGCCACGCGAAGCCGGTTGGCGGCCACGTCCGGGTCCGTTTCCGGCCACAGCTCCTCGGCGAGCACGTCCTTGGGGTAGCGGCGACCCATGTGGGTGAGGAGGAGCTTGAAGATGGTCTTGGCCGGCTTGTTGCGCCAGCTCTCGTCGAAGAGCAGCTTCTCATCGCGGTAGACGCGCAGAGAGCCGAGAGCGAAGATGCGGAGCATTCCCACGCTGGAGGCGGCAAAACGGGGCGACCGCTGCAGCAGCCGCTGCATGCGGATGAGGAGCTCTTCCAGCTCGAAGGGCTTGGCGACGAAATCGCGCAGTTCCGAGTCCAGTGCGCCGAGGACTGACGCTCCCGGCTTATGGGCGCTGAAGATGAGGACGGGGAACTCTTGCAGCAGGTTGTTGCGGAGATATTGCAGCACGCCATAGCCATCAACTTCCGGCATCATCAGGTCGAGCAGCATAATATCCGGCGTCTGCTGCGATGAGTCCAGCACGTTGATGGCTTCACGGCCGGTCGAGGCCGTCGACGTGTGGTAGCCCTCGTCCTCGAGGAAGTCGGTCAGGACGCTCCGTATCTCGGGGTCGTCGTCAACGATCAGGACAGACGCGCCTTGCAAGCCGTCTCATTCCTCCTCGCTCTTCTGCCCGGCCAGAGCGCGCAGGCTGATAGTGTACTTCCGGCGCCCAACGTCAAGATGTGCGTCGGGTACCATGGGAGCGGAAACGCATCGGCTCCGCATGTCCTACTCTTCCCCTCATCCTACACTGTCGCCACTGTTACGAAATCTCGTACTCTTTGGCCGATTTCTTCGCCGCCTCGGGCTGCGCGTCGCCCCGGCGCAACTTGCCGAGGTAGCCGATAGCCTGTCACTGATCGATATCAGCTCCGTGGAGGATGTCCGCAACGTGACCCGCGCCATTCTGGTCAATCGCCGAGAAGATCTTCCCGTCTTCGACCGCGCCTTCGATTTGTTCTGGGGGAACGCCGATATCAAACAGGGCCCGCTGCCCGAGGACTTCAACCCCATCGCGCCCGTGCAGATGCCGGGGGATGAGGGAAACGGCGAGAGCCAGGGAACGTCGGGAACGATAGCGGGAACGGGGTTCGCGCTGGACTCCGGTACGTCGGCGGAGCCTTCCGCCGATGATGAGCAGGGAGAGAGCGCGCTGGCGCTCTACAGCCCTGGAGAAGTGTTGCGGCACAAGGATTTTGGACAGTACACGGCGGACGAACTGGCCGACGCGCAGCGTGTTCTGAGCGGGATGCGGTGGGCGGTGACCCGGCGTCGCTCCCTTCGGCAGGGACCCTCGAAGCGGGGCAGGAGGCTGGATCTGCGCCGCTCGCTGCGGACCAATCTGCGGCACGGCGGCGAGATGTTTCATCTTGCGCGGCGGGCGCCCAAGCTCAAGCGCCGCCGGCTGGTGCTTCTCTGCGATATCAGCGGCTCCATGGACCGCTACACGCGCCTGCTCCTCCACTTCCTGCACTCGATGGAGTGGAGCCTCGACAATGTGGAGGTATTCGTCTTCGGCACTCGCCTGACCCGGATCACCCACGCCCTGCGGACACGCAATCCCGATTCCGCCATCGCGGCCGTCGCTGACGAGGTCCAGGACTGGTCCGGTGGGACGCGCATCGGGGAATCGCTGCGCATCTTCAATCGCCGCTGGGCGCGGCGCGTGCTGGGGCATGGCGCAATCGTCCTCATCATCAGCGATGGCTGGGATCGCGGCGATCCGGCTCTACTGGCACGGGAGCTGGAGCGGCTACAGCGTGAGAGCTACCGGTTGATCTGGCTGAACCCGCTTCTGGGTGCTCCCGGCTACGAGCCGCTAACCCAGGGCATCCTTGCTGCGTTACCTTTCATAGATGACTTTCTTCCCGTGCACTCCATCGCCAGCCTGGAAGATCTGGCCAGAATTCTCAATCACGTGCAGGAGGGCCGGCCCGAGCGCCGCCAGGTCCTGCCGCGGACCGGATAGACGCGCATGCGCTTTGTAACTGGATTTCTCGCCTTCATCGTTATCGCCGCCGGATTTGGCGTCTTCGCCTACCGGAATTACATCGCCGGGCCGCCGGTGGTGCTGCCGCGGCCGACGCACCTGGACGTCGCCACCGCACGGGGCCAGCTGCTTCCCGGCGGTTGGGCAAATATGTCCACCGTCGATCTGGCGGCAACCGGTCCCAGGCATGGCCTTGGTCTGGACGTCGAGGTGCGGCCGCGGGGCCAGAAGCTCGACGGCTCGCCCACCGCCACCTCCAGCGCCGATCCCAGGGCCATCGTCCATCTGGCCGACGGCCGTTACCGCTGGCAGGCTCGCCTGCACGGTCCGGCCGGCGTCTCTCCCTGGGTCCCCTACCGCGGAGCGCTCAACATCGACACCGTCGCGCCGCCGGTCACCAATCTCACCTCATCCACCGACCCTGACCCGGCGGCCACCTATCACACGTCCGATGCTGAGATCAGCTGGGTCTCCTCCGACTCCGGCTCCGGTATTGCCGGATATTCCTACCGGCTGGACTCGGCAAGAGACGGCGCTGCGCCTGCCGAGCTGCGTACCTCGAGCCCCAGGGTGACGCTGACCGGCCTGGAGACGGGCCAGTGGTACTTCCACGTCCGGGCCCTGGACAATGCCGGCAATTGGGGGCAGACGGTCACCTTCCCGCTACACATCGACGTGACACCGCCCGGTCTGGCGCACGTTCGTTTCAGCCAATTCCAGTTCGATCCACAGTTCGGCACTATGGACGTGTCCTTCTCGGTGACGAAATCGGCGAGCACGGTGCGGGTGGGTGTCTACCGCCAGAGCAATGACAGCCTGGTCCGGCTCTACACCTATAAGAAGCTGACCTCGGGGGACAGCAAGACCGTGTCCTGGAACGGACGTGACGAGAAGGGAACTCCCGTCGCGGCAGGCTCCTACATGCTGTATATTCGCGCCACCGACAAGTACGGCCACAGTAGCCTGACCGGCTGGCGCGACCTGACGGTGGACTACAAGCGGATCGTGGTCGACCTGAGCGAGCAGCGGCTCACTGCCTACGACGGGAACAGGGTGTTTCTGACGACGCTGGTCACGACCGGCAATCCCAAGCTGCCCACGCCCACCGGCACCTTCCATGTCATGGCCAAGTTCCACCCCTACAAATTCATCAGCCCCTGGCCCAAATCGTCGCCGTACTACTACGCCCCCTCGAAAGTGCAGTACGCCATGCTCTTCAGGTCTGGCGGTTACTTCCTGCACGATGCTCCCTGGCGCGGCGTCTTCGGCCCCGGCTCCAACACCGTCATCGGCACCCCGGGCCAGGACTACACCGGCACCCACGGCTGCGTGAATCTCCCCACGGCCGCGGAAATTCAGCTCTACAACTGGGCCGACATCGGCACCGTGGTCCAGGTGGTCCCGTAACCAGTCGGGAGAGATCTCCGGGAATCGTAGGGGTGAGTGCCGGTCACTGGCCCCGTTGATTTAGCGGCCGGGTGCTACCAGGCCATGCTGCATGGCGTAGACGACGGCCTGGGCACGGTCGCGCAGAGCGGCCTTGCTGAAGATGTTGTTGATGTGAGTCTTGACGGTGGAATCGGCCACTACCAGCCGCTCGGCGATCTCCGCGTTGCTCAGTCCCTCGGCGATGAGCCGCAGCACCTCGGCCTCGCGAGGGGTGAGCCCGTCGGGCAGTTCGGGCTCTGATGCGGCAGGGCGCGGCGCGGCGCCTCGCACCTTCTGGATGAGTCGGCGCTGCACGGCGGGATCGAGCAGCGCTTCACCGGCATGGACGGTGCGAATGGCCTCCTGAATCTCGCTGGCACCCGCGTCCTTGGTGAGGTACCCCATGGCTCCCGCCTCCAGCGCACTGAAGATTGACTCATCGTCGGCATACGTCGTCAGGACGACCACGCGGATCGAGGGATGGTCGCGCGTGATGCGGCGCGTTGCCTCCACCCCATCGCAGCGGGGCATCCGGAGATCCATGAGCGCCACATCGGGCTCCTGCCGACCAGCTAAATCGACCGCCTCATCCCCGTCGGTCGCGGTCCCAACCACCTCGATTCCAGGACTCAAACCGAGGAGCATCTGGAGCCCCTCGCGGATGAGCGCCTGGTCGTCAGCGATCAGGACACGGATTGGGGGCGGGACGTCGTCGGTATCCATAGCTGCACTCTGAACCCCCTGGCGGTGCGAGCGGCTTCTAGCGTGCCGTGGAGAAGCTCTGCCCGCTCGCGCATGCCGCTGACGCCATGGCCACCGCCCGGGAGGGGGGAGGCGCGCGGTGTACCCTCATTTTCGACCACCAGCTCGACGCCACCTGCCTCGTTCCGCAGGGTGATGGTCACGTATGAGGCGTCGGAATGTTTGCGCACGTTGGTAAGCGCCTCCTGCGCAATGCGGTAGAGGGCCAGCCGGGCGTCGGCGGGGAGATCCACGGGATCCCCCTCGACCTCGAGGCGGCAGGGCACCCCGGTATCCTGCTCGTACTCCCGGGCGAGATCGGGTAAAAGATCCGGGCCCGGAAGGGTTTCACCGTGCAGCGATCCCACCGCCCGACGCGCCTCCCCTAGGCCTTCACGGGACAGCCCGCTGACTCGCTCGATCGCCGCAACGATGTCTGGGTCGCAGCCACGCTGCTCGGCCAGCATCCGCGTCCCCTCGAGCTGAATGCTGAGCGCGGAGAGCGTGTGCGCCAGCACATCGTGCATTTCCCGTGCGAGATGTGCCCGCTCGTCCAGTGCAGCGGCCCGGACGATCGCGTCCCGCCCGGCCACGACCTCCTCAAGAAGCTCCGCCGTCCGCCGCTGCTCAGTCCGCAGGCGCCGCGTCGCGGCTGATCCCAGGTAGGTAAAGAGGAAGGCCAGCACCACGGCCACCGCCTGGCCGGGCGAGATAGGAACGGTAGCGAAGGAACCGGCGGCGAGGAAGCCGAGACTGCTCAGGGCCGCCACCCGGCGACTCAGGTCCGTGTCGAGTCTGATGCCGGCAACGGCAATAACCGCGATCACGGCGACGAAGGCGCCGTTACTGGGGGCGCAGAACTCCATCGCCACGCCGGCAAGCGCGCTGAGCGGCAGAAGCCGAAGAAGCTCCGGCCGCTCGATGGCGGCGGTGAAGGTCAGGAGGAAGACGACGGTGGCGATCCAGGCGCCGGCCCCGCGTAGCGTCGACAAGCGCGGCACGACGGCGGCGGTGCCGTAAGCGACGGCCAGCCAGCACACGACGAGGAGGACTCGGCCGACCCTGGGAGGGACGAGCGAGTCCTGGGAAGCTCTCGTCGATGTGGCGGTCATGGCTCCGTTCGCATCAACAGTACCGCGTTGGCGAGATTCGTGCCGGTGCGTCTGCTACGACCGCAGGGTCGAGGCCAGCGGCGAGGGCCGGTTCACCATCAGCACCCGGGCGCCCACGATGACGCTGCGAACCACGACCATGGAGAGTGCCATCAGGACGAAGGCGGCGGTCCAGGCAGCGGAGCTGGTGATCTCGTGCTGGACGGAGAACTGCGCAACCTGGTGCGACCAGAGGTGAGTAGCGGCCCAGGCAAAGGCCAGCCGTCCGCCGAAGACGAAGGTCCAGAGGGCGGCGTAAGCGAACCCGGCCTGAGTGACGATTCGTCCAGTCTGCTCGTCGCGCTCGACGCGCATCAGCATGGCAGCGAGGACGCCGCAGATAACGCCGGTGAGAGCGAGGCTGATCTCGAAGTCGAGGTCGCCGCCCACGGTCGGAATGGTCTGCAAAAAGTGGTATCCCACCACGGCCGCGGCCGCAAGCGGGATCAGGAAGCGGCGCACGGTGAACTGGCGGCGAGCGAGCTGGGTGCCGATGATCAGGACTGCGAGTCCGGCGAAGGTGATGATCTCTGGAGCGCTCATTTTGGTCCTCCTTGTGTGACCTTGGTTTCTTCGAGTTCCACACTACTGGAGGAAAAGCGCGCGGTCATCGGAGCAGGGGTGGATTTTTGGCATTCTCGCCCTCCACCCTCGGGTGGAGGAGATCAACCGGCCCGAGCGTCTACCATAGCCCAAGGTCTGAAACGAGGAGGCTGTTCATGGCACTGGTGCGTTCAATCGTACTTTCCATCCTGCTATCTGCTGTGGCGAGTGTCGCCGTGCGGCAGCTGCTCTCCGCTTCGCACCCGGGTGGGGGCGACAATCAGCCGCAATCACAGGGCCACAGCGTCGTGGTCGTGGTGCCGGTCTTCGTCGGAAACAGCAATAACCGGATCGGTTACGTGAAGGAGGTCCGCGCTTTCCCTCGCCGTCTCTTTGGCCGTGGTGGCTCGTAGTTCACGACCACATGGATCGTGATCAGTAGCTTCACGAATGGCGGCCCTGACGAACGTCGGTTCTCTACACGGGCCACCCCTTGCCCGGAATCATCGGGAGTATTGCATGCCGAACAGCGCTGGGGTACCGTCACCTTATGGCCACGCCGGTTTTGGTCACCAAGCTCTTTGTGCCCCGGCCCCGGTCCGAGCGCGTCCGTCGTTACCGCCTGATCGATCGACTGAACCAGGGGCTGCACCGCGATCTGACCCTCATCGCCGCCCCGGCCGGCTTTGGCAAAACCACCCTGGTCAGCGCGTGGATCGAAGGAATCGAGCGGCCGGCCGCATGGCTGTCGCTGGACGACGGGGATAACGACCTCACACGCTTTCTGCTTCACCTGGTCGCCGCTCTACAGACGATTGCTGCAGATGTTGGGGAAGGGGCGATGGAAGCTCTCCGCTCCTCGCCATCACCGCCAACCGAAGCGATTCTGTCGGCCCTGGTCAACGACGTCACCAACCTCCCGGAGAACGTCGTCCTCGTCCTTGACGATTACCACCTGATCGATGCCGAGCCGGTTGACCATGCCGTCACCTTTCTGCTCGAGCACTTGCCGCCACAGTTACACCTGGTCATCGTCACTCGCGAGGACCCCCAACTCCCCCTGTCCCGGCTGCGGGGAAGGGGCAATCTGACTGAGTTACGCGCCGCCGACTTGCGCTTCACCTCTGCAGAGGCCGCTCAATTTCTCAATCAGATCATGGGGCTCAGCCTGTCGGCGGCAGACATCGCTGCCCTGGAAGACCGCACCGAGGGCTGGATTGCCGGCCTGCAGCTGGCTGCGCTGTCCCTGCAGGGCCACGACGACGTCTCCAGCTTCATTCGGGCCTTTGCGGGCGACCATCGGTACATCGTGGACTATCTGGTCGATGAGGTCTTGCACCGTCAGTCGGAGGATATTCGCAGCTTCCTACTCCAGACATCCATTCTCGACCGGTTGATCGGCCCGCTGTGCGATGCTGTTACCGGCCAGGAGGGAGGCACCGCGCGCCTGGAAGCGCTGGAGCGCGGCAACTTCTTTGTCATACCGCTCGACGACCAGCGCCAGTGGTACCGCTATCACCACCTCTTTGCCGACATGCTCCACGCCCATTTGAAGGCGGAGCAGCCCGACCGTGTCCCGACGCTGCACCAGCAGGCGAGCGAGTGGTACGAGCGGTATGGGTTTGCAGCTGAGGCGATCAGCCATGCACTGGCTGCGGAGGACGTCGAGCGGGCGGCGGCCCTGATCGAGCAGGCGGCCCGTGTCATGAGCCAGAGCAGGCAGGAGGCCACGTTGCTCGGCTGGCTGGAGGCGCTGCCCGATGAGGTGCTCCGGGCCAGACCGGTACTCAACGTTATGTATGCCGGGGTTCTGCTTCTGAACGGGCGCTTGGACGGCGTGGAGGCGCGGCTGCGGGATGCCGAACGGTGGCTGAACACTGAAGGCGACAGAAGCACGATGGTCGTCATGGATGACGCAGAATGGCGACGACTCCCCGAGTTGATCGCGATCTACCGTGCCGCCATTGCTCAGGCGCGGGTAGAGGTGGCCGATGTTACGCGCTATGCGCAACGAGCGCTCGATCTCGCCTCACCGGACGATGATCTCGTCCGTGGATCGGCTGCGGGGTTCCTCGGACTTGCTGCCTGGACAAGCGGGGATCTCGAGACCGGGCATCGGATGTACGCCGAATGCATGCGAAGCATATTGAAAATCGGGTACCGCTCGGACGCCCTCGGGTGCGCAATTGCCCTGGCGGACATTCGGATCGCACAAGGGCGTCTCTCCGACGCCATGCGGACCTATGAAGAGGCGCTGCAGCTGACGGCGGAGCAGGGCGTTCCTCCCCTGCGCGGTACGGCCGACATGTATGTGGGCATGAGCGAACTCCACCGGGAGTGGAACGATCTGCGCGCCGCGACGCAGCTCTTGCTGCAGAGCAAGGAGTTGGGCGAGCTCGGTGGACTGCGGCAGAACCCGTATCGCTGGTGCGTTTCCATGGCCCTGATACGGGAAGCCGAAGGAGATCGAGATGGTGCGCTCGACCTGCTTGCCGAGGCAGAGCGCCTGTATCAGGGTGACTTGTTCCCCAACGTGCGTCCGATCGCGGCGCTGAAAGCACGCGTATGGCTTGCGGAGGGGCGTGTTGGTGAGGCCCTCCGCTGGACGGAGATGCAGGGTGTGACCACCGAGGACGACCTCAGCTACCTGCGCGAGTTCGAGCACATCACCCTGGCCCGGGTGCTCCTGGCCCAGTACGAGAGCGACCGTGCAGAACGGTCCATACACGATGCACTGAGACTTCTGGACCGTCTGCTGCCGGCAGCGGAGGACGGCGGCAGGATGGGAAGCGCGATCCAGATCCTGGTCGTGCTGGCGCGTGCCCATGCAGCGCGCGGCGACACCCCTGCTGCACTCGCGTCGCTGGAGCGTGCCCTGACGCTCGCCCAGCCGGAGGGCTACATCCGCCTGTTCGTGGACGAGGGCGCGCCGATGGCGCACTTGCTGCGCGAAGCTGCTGCTCGCGGAATTATGTCGGCCTATGCAGGCACGCTGCTCGCAGCCTTCGACGGCGAGCACCGAGAGCCCATCGAGGAATCTCCTCTCCCCGCTCCGCAGCCCCTCATTGAGCCACTGAGTGAGCGCGAGCTTGACGTGCTCCGATTGCTCAACAGCGAGCTTACCGGGCCGGAGATCGCTCGTGAGCTCGTGGTCGCCCTGAGCACCGTCCGCACCCATACCAAGAGCATCTACCAGAAGCTCGACGTCACCAACCGCCGGGCCGCGGTCAAACGGGCAGCGGAGCTGAACCTGATCTAGCCGTCCAGCCGCGTCGCCGCAACAGACATTTGCATCGGTTCGGCGGATTCCGCAGTGTTGGAGCGCGTCCTCGGGTGCCTGTCTCACAGTCCGGCGTCCTCCCCTGCGCGCGTCTCCGGAAAAATCCCCACATCAATCCCCACAGATGGGGAGGACAGCTCCCCACATTGCCCCGTACGGTGTCATCACAGACACGAACGGACACACCGACACGAAGCACGAGATGAGAGATACAGCCTTGCCCACTGACCGCCATGACGAGCCCACCCTGTATGTGATTCGGATCAAGGGACATCTTGACGACCGGTGGGCCGCGTGGTTCGACGGCCTGAGACTCACCCACGACGGCGACGGGACCACGATCCTCCGTGGTCCGGTGGCCGATCAAGCCGCCCTGCATGGCGTGATCAAGAAAGTGCGCGACCTGGCCCTGCCACTGATCTCGGTCATCCGCGTCGACCGAGATCACCCGGAGTTCCCCGATGTCGACGCGGACGCTTGGAGCAAACATTCACACACGGAGGTAGACGCATGACCATCAACCCGCAGGCTGCGGTCACGACCGAGAACGACAAGGAGAGCAGAATGAACGTCAACCCCTCGACCCTGGTCCGTTGGTCCGGCCTGGCCGCTGTGCTGGCCGGGATCATCTTCGCGGGCATTCAGCCGATGCATCCCGCGGACGTGGTCGCGTCCGTCAGCACCACCGCATGGCACATCATCACTCCCCTGAAGTGGGTCATGTGCCTTCTCTTCCTGGTCGGCATCACAGGAATCTACGCCAGGCAGGTGAAGGAAGCCGGGTGGTTCGGTCTGGCCGGCTTTGTCCTCTTGATCTTCACGTGGTGGCTCCAGGCGTGCTTCGTCTTCGTCGAGACCTTTGTCGCGCCGCCGCTGGCGAGCAAGGCGCCGGCGTTTGTGGATGCCATCGTGGGGATCTCCTATGGGCATACCCACGGGATGGACCTTGGAGCAATGCCGACGCTCTATGCCGTCATGGGGATCACGTACATGCTGGGCGGCCTCGTGTTTGGCATCGCGACATTCCGTGCCGGCATCCTGCCACGCTGGGCAGCCGGTCTGCTTGCGGTCACGGCCACGCTGACCCCCCTGGCGGCTTTGCTCCCGCACCAGCAACAGCGGTACGCGGCGGTGCCAATGGGCATCGCGCTGGCCTGTCTCGGCTATACCCTCTGGTCCGAGCGGCGCGAGCTGGCTACCAGCCCCGCACCTGGCACGGCAAGCGCTCAGCTCCATCCGGCCGAGGTCAGGTAAGGTCGCTGGTTAAGGAGAGAGACAGATGGATACCACCAGAAAGCTCGCGATCGCGACGGGGGTCTGCTTCCTCATCACGCACGTCACATCGGTCCCCGCCGCTTTCCTGTACGACCCGATCCTGAACCGGTCGAACTACGTGCTCGGCTCGGGCTCAAACACCCAGGTGGTACTGGGCGCCTTCCTGGAAGTCCTCTGCGCCCTCGGCATCGTTGGCACCTCGGTCTCGCTGTTCCCGGTCGTGCGCAGGTGGAGTGAGGGTGGAGCGCTCGGCTACGTCGGCCTGCGCACCCTGGAAGCCGGCATCATCGCCGTCGGCGTCCTCCCTCTCCTTACCGTTGTAACGCTACGACAGCATTTTGCCGGATCTGCCGGGGTCGACACTGCGTCCCTCGCCATGCTGGGAAACGGTCTGGTGGAGATGCATAAGTGGACGCGGCTGCTCGGCCCGGGCCTGGTCTGCGGCGTGAACACGACCGTGATGGCATACCTGCTGTACCGGGCGCGGCTGGTCCCGCGCATCATCCCCGTGCTGGGGCTGATGGGTGGGCCGGCGATCTTCGCCTATAACACTGCCCGGGTCTTCGGCGTCTCCGAGCACATCCTGGGATGGACGGCCATCGCCGTACTCCCGATCTTCGCCTGGGAAGTGTCGCTCGCCCTCCGGCTCATCATCAAGGGATTCAACGACACTGCGGTCACGCCTGGGGCCGTGAGACCGGTGTCGAAGGAGCTCGTGCCCGCCGTGTAGCGCGGCACTGGAAACACGCCCCGGTGGACCAACCGCACACCGACGGCAGCCCGCAGACGTCGCCGTCGGTGTGCGAAGCCCCGGCCCAGGGCCTCTGCATCGAGGACGACCTCAGTGATTCGCGCGGGTTAGAGCACATATCCCTGGCCTGAGACCGGTGTGGCTGGAATGTCCACTGGCGTAGCGCAGGTACTTGTCAATACCATGGTGCAACCCGCAAGGAAGGACGCAGGGCGCCACGCTTCGTGAGGCCGCGCTGTGAGATAGGTCTCGGGCCGGCCGCCCTCCCTTCGCTCAGGGTGGAGGAAGCTGATGGCGAACGTCGAACTCCAGATCAGCACACTTGCGTTGCTCGCCCTTGTGCAGTCGCGGTTCAAGCAGGGGGACCGCGGAGAGGGCAGCACGGTCACTGCGGGAGCACGCCAGCTGGTGGTGAGCCAGGTTGAGGTTGTGGCAGACACGGCCATGCATGCCGATCAGACCGACGTGGCATATATTCGCTATCAGAACTACCTCCAGCAAGACTGGGTCTCCGATCCGGTAAGCACCAAAAAGGTGGAATTCACGCAGAGTTTGCGTATCTCTCTGCAGGAGGCAGTCACGGCACCGGACGGCTCCGTCCAGCTGCAGGACGCTGGAGCCTTCATGGCACACGCCCGGGTGCGCCTGGATTCGTATGTGGATGGAAACGATGTTCCGATCCTTGTCATATCGCCTGAGGGGGTAGATGTCGACGCGCCGGACCCGCAGCTGAAGACCGCGCTCGCCCCGCTGGTTCAAAACGTTTTCAAGCCGGTCAGTGCTCCCATCAAGCTCTACGGCAATGCGAATTATGCCAATGCAGGGGTGGTGGCGGCACCGGATCTCTCGCGGATCGCCGTGCGCCTGGAGTTAGGAGCGGGGACAGAGTATTCGTCCCTCCACTGGCAGTCGTTCTATAACGGCAACATTGACGACCACCTGAACGTGGACGGGTTCCACCTGTGGACGGTGTTTATCGAGGCGGGTCTCGTGGTGCAGCAGGTGCAAACGTCTATGTGGGATGGTCTGAACTTGCATGTAGACACGCTGCGCTTGAATGGCGGTGTTTCGGTTTCCTGGACGCCGAACAACCTATCGCCGGAGCTCGACGCCTCGTTCAACGCGGACGCTATCAACGCCTGCGCCGGCATTGGTGACGTGAACCTCTGGATCTCCTCACACCTGGTTCTGGCCATGGCGACGGATGTCAACGGCAACCCCACGCCAAATCGGCTGGAGTCGCGCGCCCATGTGGACTGGGATGCGAACGACCTCGACGTGGTGGAATGCGCCGTTTTGTTCGGAGCAGCCGGCATGGTCACGGGCGCGCTTGTGGGCTCGCTCTTCGGTCCCGCAGGCATTGCCGCCGGGGCGATTATTGGGTTCGCCGGCGGATTCTTCACTGTCCTCATCGCGGCCTCCGTGTATTCGCCCACCATCCAGCAACAGAACTGCGTGCAGGTGGACGACCACGATCTGGTCTGCCAACAGGGATTCCCTGTATCGCTCTCGTCGCAGGGCGCACTCCCGAGTATTCAGATCACCCAGTTGTTCGGCCTCCCCGAGGGTCTGGTACTGTCCGGCCAGATCAACATTGCCGCCCTCACGGCCACGCCGACTCCCAAAGTCGACGTGCGGACGCGGGACTTCGCCTGGAGGGCGCCGGTCATCTCGTGTGGGAGCGCAGGTCCCGCCCTGCTGGCTTTTCTCCAGAGCAATCTCCAGGACACG
Source organism: Chloroflexota bacterium (assembly GCA_025966365.1). Taxonomy (GTDB): domain Bacteria; phylum Chloroflexota; class UBA5177; order UBA5177; family UBA5177; genus JAICWV01. Next base: position 41,866 of record JAICWV010000002.1, read on the forward strand.
GTGGCGGCTACCGCGGAGATCGACCTCAGCAACACCGGGGACGGCAATCTGGTGCTGCGCGGCGTGCAACTTCTCTCGCCCGATCCTGCCGGCGCCTTTAGGGGACATATCGTGGCGTCTCAGTACGACAATAGCGCCACGATCCTGATTCAGTGCCCGTTCAATGCGGCGTATGCCGCCAATCCGTATCCATGCCGCCTCCTTCTAATGACGAACGGCGGGAACACGATCGTTACGCTGGGGCCGATTCCCGCGCTGGATGACGCGACCCGTCAGCGGCTCATGGCGGCTGTGATCATGGAGATAGGCAACTGCTACACGCCCGTGGACGACTGGTGGCTGCACTTTCGGCGCTTCAACCCGCGCTGGCTCATCGATCCACCATTCGGCGAGGCACAGGTGGACCGCTGGCACCAGGTCGAGGTACAGGGCATCCCCGAGGGCGCCGGAGTGCAGCTCGAAAGTGGGGACGGAAGGGTGGTTGGTACCGCACGAGCCGACTCCTCCGGCGTGGCACGCATCGGTCTGGTGGCATCGGCCGGAGCGGCGGAGCCCGGGCTCACCCGTGTACGCGAGGGCCTGGGGCCGCAGATGGACGAGGTCGCCGCGACAGGCGTGCGAATCGTGGCACGCCAGGTCGAGCTTGCCGCCCGGTCTCGCCTCGAGCTGGGCACTCCTTTGCAGGCGGTCACCACCTCAATGGTCGATGGAGCGCCGCATATCTTCGCTCTGGCCGGCCCGAAACTGCAGGTCTACAGCCTGGCCGATTCTCTACGGCCGCTACCGGTGCGTACACTTCCGGCGGACGGAGCTCGAGGGTTCGTGGTGGCAGGGCCGTATCTGGCCCTCGCGGGCCAGGCCGGCCTGGCCGTGTACTCGAGTACCGGGCGCGAATTGCATCGGGTGCGAGGGGAGTTTGCGGCCCTGGCCGCCTTCCAGGACAGCATCGTGGCGGTGGACGGTGAGCGTCTCTGGCGGCTCTCCCTGACCGACCTGGCACTCATGGAACTCACGGCGCTGCAGGGCGCATGTATGATGGCCTCCACCAGCCGCCATCTACTCGTGGGCACTCCGGCCGGCATCTATGCGTACGTGCCCGAGGGGCGCGAGCTTGTGGGTGCTGGAGTGGCCGAGATCGAGGGGGTCGAGCGCATCGCCGCGCTGCCGGGTCTACATCCCCGAACAGCAGTAGTCGCGAGCCGGCGGGATGGGAGCGTGCTTATTGTCGACTTTGTGGACGCTGCGCGGCCACGGATACTTGCGCAGTACGAGGAGACGCCGCGGTTCGCCAACATGACCCGCCTGGGTGATCTCGTCGTCGAGCCGCTCGAGGATGGAACGATCTCTATTGCCACCGTGGGCCGCACTCTCCTGACATAGGACAGGGAAGCTCAGCCGCCACTATCCCGGAGTTCGTCTGGGAGATGGCCTTCGGGAACTACCTCAGCGTCAAGGGGTTCAAGCCGTCCCCCATCACCGCTGCGCGCATCCTACGCGCAGCGTAAACGCTACCGCGCACCTTCACAAGACATCCCGACTTTCCATAGAGATGAATCGGGCCATGACGACGGGAGAAGCGGGCCATTAGGAAGGGAGGAGTTGGTGCAGCAGGGCGGGGAGCGGGCTGCCGGGGGTGAGAAGGAGGAACAGGATTGCCAGGAGCAGTACCGCGATCAGGTCGGCGACAAACGGGTTGCCCACGCCGGGCAGGTTGGCAGTGGGCTCGATCGTCCAGCCCATGCCGTTCCAGGTCACCGCGTGCGTGTTGCCGACCGCCAGGCAGGATATCGCCTGCAAGTTCCCGACAGTGCCGGCCGCCTGTGTCGTGGCAGCCGGACTTCCGTGCACGAGCGCAGCGAGGGAAATGACACAGGCCAGGACGATCGGTCTCATCAGGGCACGTCGGATCCGAACCGTATGGTCACCCATTGGTACCTCTCATTCCTCCGGTGCTGACCATCAGTCTGCTCCTACTGACGCCGTCTAGCCACGAAATATCCACAGATTCGTGCACTTCTGTGGAAATTTCATGGTCTTCACAGGTTACGCGGAGTACAGTGAGCGCCAGATCAGGTTCCGGCTGCCGCCCGGGAGCCGAACAGGAGGCTCGCCATGATGCGACTGGTGCTCGCGCTCTCCATGTTCCTGAGCGTATGCCTGGCCGCTCCCCGGCAGGTAGATGCACAGGCGACTGCACAACCGCCAGATCAGTCTCTCGCGGGCGTGTCGTGCCCCACCCCGACCTGGTGCATGGCCGTCGGCTCCCAGAGCGTCATCCAGTACGGTGTCGGAGACGTGAACACGCACGGCCTGGCCGAGAGGTGGGACGGCAGCAGGTGGACGGAGATGCCGCTGCCCCAGCCGGCAGCGGCCATCTCGTGCACCTCGCCGGCCGCGTGTACCGCCGTGGGCGGCACAACGGCCGAGCGGTGGGATGGGACGGCCTGGACGGTCCAGTCCGTTCCGCTCCCACCCGACTCCAACAACCCGGGGCTCTCCGGCGTCTCGTGTATCTCGGCCACCTTCTGCGTGGCGGTCGGCGGATACCAACCCCCATCGACCAACGGCGCCCCACCGCCCTGGTATCAGTTGATCGAGGCGTGGAACGGGAGCGACTGGTCCACACAGACCCCACCGGCCCCGCCGGGGCCCTTCGGAGGAGTGCTCACCAACGTATCGTGTAGCTCACCGGCCGCCTGTACCGCGATAGGAAAGTTCCCCACCAACTCGGCAGTCGCCACTGTCGCCGAGCGCTGGGATGGCTCTACCTGGACGGAACAGCCGGCTCCGGGTCTTGCCGCCTATCCCGGCATGATCTTGACCGGCATTTCCTGCACCTCGGCAGCCGCATGCATGGCCATCGCGTCCGGTGAAGGCTCCCCGTTCCAGTCCAGACCGGTTGCCGCCCAGTGGAACGGGACGTACTGGTCGTTCCAGGAGATGGCTCTCCCTGCCGGGATCTACAACTGGCAGCTCAACGCCCTCTCCTGCTCCGCGGAGACATCCTGTGTAGCTGTCGGCTTCTACACCTCATGGAGCGGCCCGATTCTGAGCCTGGTAGAGCGGTGGGACGGGTCCGCCTGGACCGTTCAGCCGGCGCCCGTTCCAGCCGGAGGTAGCGGAGGTCTGACCAGCGTCGCCTGTTCCTCGGCAGTCGCGTGCGTCGCCGTCGGCTCGGTCTGGTTCAATTCCTGGGGCCGGCTCGGCGTTACGGAAGGCTGGAACGGAGCGAGCTGGGCCATTCAGCCGGGTCCCTATTCGCGCAGCAGCAGCAGCCTGGAGGCGGTATCGTGCTCGTCGGCGACATGGTGCCTCGCCGTGGGTAATCAGCAGAATGCGTCCGGCATCGCGGCAACGCTGGCAGGGTCGTGGAATGGGCATGCGTGGACCACGCGTCCCACCCCGAACCCGGCCGGCGCGCTGAGCAGCAGCCTGGAGGCGGTCTCATGCTCCTCTCCAGTTGCGTGTATTGCGGTCGGGTCGACGCTGACCGCCGACGGAACCTGGCTCCCATTGGCCGAGCGGTGGAATGGCAGCGTCTGGACGCTCCAGGCCACGCACGATCCGGAAAGCGCAGGGATGAGCGCTTTATCCGGCGTTGCCTGCACTTCGGCGAGGGCGTGCCTTGCGGTCGGCTCCCAGCAGTTGATCGGGGCCGACTCCGTCCCGCTGGTGGAACGCTGGGATGGGACGTCCTGGACGCTCGTAGCAATCCCCATGCCGAAGGGGGCAGCAGCGGTGAGCCTGTCGGCGATCTCCTGCTCCTCGGCCTCTGCCTGTACTGCCGCCGGCTCCATGCGCTACGGCGATGATCCGTCAGTGCCGGCAGAAGTGCGGGACACGACGGTGGCACTGGTTGCGCGGTGGAACGGTTCAACCTGGTCGCAGCAGCGGATTCCGCCCGGTATCCCCAGATCCCCGAGTGGGTTCAGCGGCGTCTCCTGTCCCGATGCGACCACCTGTTTCGTCCTGGGCATCGGCACGAACAGCACTTACACCAACATCACCATCTCTGAGCGCTGGAACGGCAAGCGGTGGAGCAAGCTGCGCTATCCGAATCCATACGCCGGGACTGCCGGCACCCCCGAAAGTATCTCCTGCTCCTCCCCGTCAGCCTGCAGCGCGGTAAGCTTCACTTCCATCACTGGATCGGGCTTCATCTCGCTGGTCGGTCGCTGGAACGGCAAAATGTGGAGGGTGGGTTCTCCTCAGGTCCCTTTGGGAGCGTTGCAGGCGCAACTCATCGGAGCCTCCTGCCCGACCAGTTCGGTGTGCATGACCGCCGGCCATTACATCGATGCCTCCGGCAACCAATTGACGCTCGCCGATCGCTGGAACGGCAGAGCCTGGTTCGTCCAGCCCACGAGCTGAGGCGGTTTCTCGACACAGTAGGCCATGGAGATTCTGCGGAGACAGGGGTGACGGGCGTACGTCTTCTCGGCTCCGTGCATACCCGTACTCCCCGTGCTATAGTCGCGTCAAAGATTTGCAGGCATGGCGGCGGGCCGCACGGTGGACAGGCATGGAGCAGAGTGAGTCGTCGGCATTGGGCGTTCTCCTTCGCCGCTACCGTGTTGCCGCCGGTCTGACGCAGGCAGAGCTTGGCGAGCGAGCCCGCGTCAGCGCCAGAACGGTCAGTGACATCGAGCGGGGCATCGCGCGGCGGCCGCAGACGTACACCGCTCTCCAGCTTGCCGATGCACTGGGCCTGGTGGAGGATGATCGCGGCGAGTTCCTGGATGCTGCGCGGGGACGGCAGGTACCGCGGGCCGATCATGGCCAGGCGGGGCCGGAACCGACCGGGACCGGCGATGCGGCACGTTCGCCGCATGAAGCAACCAGCACCGTGGACCTCTCCGAACCGGAACAGGAGAGAGCCGGGATTCTGCCGTTCCCACAGGTGCAGCCGGAGCGTTCGCGTGAGGCGGTCCTGACCCATCCCATCGGGGTTGTGGTCATTGCTGCTCTGATGGTGATGGCTGCTGTCGGATTTGGGGCACGGGTCCTGGTCATCGGTCACCTATCGGCGGCAGGCAGCACCGCCGCGGGTCCCGTTCTTATCGGTACCTGGGGAACCCACGTCACCGGACCGTTCCCGATACCCCATATGTGGAACCTCACCGTTCTGCCCAACGGTCGCATCGCCGTCATTACCTATAAGGGGGTTGATGAGTACCCGGTGGAAGTAGGGGTCGACGAGCTGTCTGCATCAGGAGATCTTCTCTGGTCCTGGGCGGTCCATTCGTCGCGCAATAGTGGCCTGAGCGGGCTTGCAGGCGATGCCCGGGGTGACCTCTATCTCGCTGCCCGGTACTGGAAAGAAATCGATAAGTTCTCGCCGGACGGCAGGCTCATGGCGCGCTGGGGGCCGGGACTGGGACTCAAGGGGCCCACCCGGGTGGCAGTGGACACGCAGGGGAATGTGTGGGTTCTGGACTTCGACGCCTCTCGCCTGCTGAAGCTCTCGCCATCGGGAAAGCTCCTTGCAGCCTTTGGTTCTGCCGGCAGCGGTATCGGCCAGTTCACCAATCCTGATGGGTTGGCCGTCGGGCCGAACGGCAACCTATACATCGTGGACTGGATGCAGGACCGTGTCACCGAGTATTCGACCGGCGGAAGGCCGACTCGCAGTTGGGGAGGCACCGGGGAGGGTCGGGGAGAGCTTCTCTATCCACGTGGGGTGGCGACCGACTCGGCCGGTAACCTCTATGTCGCCGACACCGCCAACGCCCGCATCCAGAAGTTCACGGCCAGCGGGCACTTTCTGGCGACGTGGGGCAGGCGAGGTACGGGACCGGGAGAATTCTCGTATCCGACCGGCATATTCGTCGCACCAACAGGCAACGTATACGTGGCCGATGACGGCAACTCGCATTACTGTTCTTGTTGGGCGCCAGACCGGATCGAGATATTCTCACCTTCCGGACGGTACCTCTCCGAGATCTCTGCCTCGGTACTGCAGCATCCGATGCTCTCCGATATTTCCGCCCTGGCGGTCGACTCCCGCGGCGATATCTATGCGGCGGATGACGGCGGGAGCCGGGTTGTCGCGTTTGGCCCGAACCACCTGCCCATCCACGGCTGGGGCGGGAGCGCACTCGCGGACGCCAACGGCATCGCGGTGGACAGCGCGGGAGACGTCCTGGTATCTGACAGCGGGAACAACCGGGTGGTCCGGTTCACCTCCCGCGGCCTCTTCCTTCAACAGTGGAAATCGATCAATCGCGCCGCGTACTTCTTCAGCGACCCCTACGGCATCGCCGTGGACCGCGCCCGGCGCGTCTTCGTGGCGGACAACCTCAGCCAGCGGGTCGAGGAGCTGAACCCGGAGGGGGCGCTTCTCCGCAGCTGGCCCGCCACCTTTTCCAGCAGTAGCCCAGTTCCGTACGACGCACTCGCCACGAACGCTGCCGGCAGCGTCTACGTGGGCAACGAGGCCTCGCTGACCGTGGACATGTACACATCGAACGGAAAGTACCTTGGCTCGGTGGGCGGTCAGGGGTCTGGCGTCGGCTCGCTCCGGTCTATTTCCGGTATTGCGGTGGATGCACGCGGGCGGGTCTATGTCGTCGATGCGGCATCGAAAGCAGTGTCGGTTTTCTCACCCTCGGGAACGCTGCTGGCCCGGTGGACCGCCTCCCGCTTCCCCGGCCTCGGCCAACCTCGGGCTATCGCGCTCGATCACGCGGGACATATCTACGTCGGCGGCGGACATCAGATCGTGGAGCTGGCGCCGCTGGCGTAGTCGCCGCCCGGTGCTGGATCGGTTGTAAGGGCGCGATTCTACCGCGCCCTCTTCGTGCCCGGGTCAAATGTTCCAGGAACCCAGGCAAGACGGGCGGCGCACCATCCGGCGTCCATCGGCACGAATACATGCACGTACCCCGAACCATATGAGGCGAGCGCGTGGAGTGCGCGATAGAATCGCGCCTCTACAGATGGGCGAGTTGGTGCAGGAGGCCGGGAATCGGGCTGCCGGGGGTGAGAAGGAGGAACAGGATTGCCAGGAGCAGCACCGCGATCAGGGCGGCTCCATTGCGCTTCAGGCCGATCAAGAGCGCGTTCACAAATACCCCGTGCTCCGGCTCTAGTTGGTGCTTCTGGACCTCGGCCATGACTCGCTGCTCTACGGAGAGCGGTGGCCGGGCCGGTGAGAATGGGCCCGCGGAGTAGCGCAGCGAGCGGAAGATCTCGTCCTGGACCGAATAGTCATGCTCTGCCTCGCGGCATTGGCCGCAGGACTGCAAGTGCTCTTCCAGGCGGTCCTCCTCGTCCGTAGAAAGCTCGCTACGGCGGGCGAGCATGGCGCGGTAGGTCGCGTGTGGTGTCATCGCTCCCTCCAGAGCCGGCGGAAGCGATCTCGGGCTCGCATCAAGCGCGTACGGGCGGCGCCGGGACGGATATGGAGCATCTCCGCGATTTCTTCGGTGGTGAAGCGATCGACGGTGTGCAGGTAGAGGATCTCCCTGTCTTCGGTCCGCATCGCCGCCATGACGCGCCGAACGGCCGCGTCGTGCGCATCTCGCTCGCCGTCCGCTGGAATTTGTTCCAGCTCATCTGAATCCTGGCGAAGCGTCTTGCGCTGCCGGAACTCGTCCATGGCGCGGTTGCGGGCGACGGTGTAGAGCCAGGCGGACGTGAGCGAACGGCCGCGGCGGAGGTGATCGTAGGCGCGCACGAAGGTATCCTGGGCGCAATCCAGAGCGAGATCGTCGTCGCCGAGCAGGACCTGGAGATAGCGTATGATCGGACGCTCGTGGGCGCGGATGTGTGCGAGGAGCGCCGACTCGGCATCCTCGATCGCCTCGAATCCCATTTCCTGGCTGATTTCCATAGTCTCTTACCCATACAACGAGAGAGGGGGCAGAATGTCACCATGCCCGACTCCATAGAGATCGTGCCCTATCGTGACCAATGGCCCGACGAGTTTCGGGCCCTGGCCCGGCGGCTCCGCGAGGGGCTGGGAGAGATGGCCCTGGGCATCGACCACATCGGCTCCACGTCCGTACCCGGCCTCGCTGCCAAGGATGTCGTGGACATTCAGGTGACCGTGGCCTCGCTGGAGCCGATTGAGCCGATCCAGCAGGGGCTGGTGCGGGCGGGGTTCGCCCTCTGGGAGGACATCGGGGAAGACCACCGGCCGCCGGGCGAGGAAGGGCCGGACGAGGATTGGCGCAAGTGCTACGCCCGGGAGGCACCGGGGCAGAAGCGAACCCACGTCCATATCCGAGCGGCGGGCCGGCGTAATCAGCGCTACGCACTGCTGTTTCGGGATTACCTCCGCGCACATCCGCTGATGGCAGAGGCATACGCAAGGCTGAAGTATCAGATCGCCGCGTTCCACCCCGATGACCGAATTGCCTATGTGGAGATCAAAGATCCGGCGGTGGATTTGATTGCGCTGCCCGCCGAGGAGTGGGCCGAGCGGACGGGCTGGAAACTGGGGCCGTCCGACGCGTGATGCGGAGGGCGAACCCTGTCACTGCGGCCTAAAGGCCTCCGCTACGGATTGGCGGAACGGTACTCGCATACGTAGCCGAGGCCTTTAGGCCGCCCTGCGCTGATGGGTTTGAACGCGGTACACTTCCCTGCAAGGAGCCATTGCATGTCACGACGCGTCCATATGATTCCTCTGTTGCTGGTGATTTCATTGCTCTTCGGAGCTGTTCCGGTCGACGCGGCACGGCCGCACGCGCACCTCCGCGTCTTTCCCAACCCGGTCACATTGAAGCAGCGCTTCACCGTCACGCTCACCGGTGCAACCCCCGGCGAGGCCCTGATCTTTCTGGCCACGCCCAGCCGGGAGGGGTTTGGCGGTGGAGACATGGGAACGCACCGGGCCAATACGGCCGGGACCATCCGGTTTCGTTACGGTCCCTTCAAGAACAAGCTGGATGTCGGCGTCTGGACGGTGACCGTGGTCCGTAAGGGGGCGAAGGCGGTGACCAGGGGAGCTTTCAAGGTGGTGATGCCGAAGAAAGCCAAGAAGAAGAAGTCGCACACGTCGTAATGCTGCGACGCCTCCCGATTTTCCTGGCGGTGGCGGCCGCGCTCATGGTCAACGCAACATTTGCCGGCTCGTCCTGGCCGCAGGGACAGCACGACGCGCGTGGAACGAACTTCAATGGCTCGGAGAAGATGCTCTCCGCACGGACGGTACGGAAGTTGCATGTTGCCTGGACGTACCCCCGGGTTACCGCCGCTGTGGCCTCCGGCTCACTCGTGTACGGAGTCTTCGACGGGAACACTATCGGTTCTTCCCCCGGTGTGGTTGTGATCAACGCGCAGACGGGCACGGTTACCCGACACTTTTCCGCGCGTCAGCTAGGGCTGCGGACCCAGGACGTACCTCGGTCCGTTGCCGTCTGGAACGGTCGGCTGCTGGTGAGCACAACCAGGCAGGTGCTGTCAATGAACCCAGGCACCGGCAAGGTTGACTGGCGGGTGCCCGGTGGGGCAGATGCCCTGGTTGTATCCGGTCATACGATCTACACGGGTAAGGGCTGTCAAAACCCCTGTGGCCTGCAGGCATCTCAGAGCATCGATCTGTCGACGGGCAAGCTCCTGTGGACCCACGCGGGTAACTTTGGCCACGTTCCTGCCCTTATCGGCGGTCATCTCTATCAAGCCTGGGGTGAGTACAACGGCCGGACCAATGTCTATGCTCCAACCAGTGGCCGGCTGCTCGGTACGATGCCCATCTATGGGGAATGGACGGGGGATGCGCATCATACCTATGCCTACGTGGTCACCGGTCAGTCGATCACCGACAAGCACGCGGCATTGAAGGAGATCGGTCCCGACGGACGGGCGCGGTGGAGCACGAGCCTTGGCCGCGCCGGAGATGGCTATCTTGTCTACGCGTACAGCACCATCTACTCCGGCTCCTACCGCTTCAGCCCGGGCATGGTCGCGATCAATGCCGCCAATGGCCGGATTCGCTGGGCCGCCAATCTGGGCCAGTACCTGCACCTGGCCGCGGCCAATCATCTCCTGGTGGTAGCAAATGACCAGACCGGCCAGATCTCGGTGCTCAATGCAGGTAGCGGCAGAGTGCTGCGCCAGCTCATCCTCCCCGATAAGCCCCATGCCGTCTCCGGACTGACCATTGCCGGCGGCGCCATCTACGTCACCGACGGCAGCGGGCTTACCGCCATTCGTCCCTGATCGTGACCTATGTCGTCGTGGTGACCGGTCCGCCGGCCAGTGGCAAGACTACCCTGGGCCGGCGGATGGCTGCCGACCTGAGCGTGCCGTTTCTTGCCAAGGACGCCATCAAGGAGTCGCTGTACGATTCGCTGGGCTGGACCGACAAAGCCGGCTCGCGCAAGCTCGGTGTCGCCAGCTTCGGCGTCCTGTACGTGGTGCTCAGTGAGTTGCTGGCTGTCGGGGTCTCGGCGGTCATCGAGGCGCCATTCGATCCCGAGATGGCGGCAAAGGAGCTTGAGACGCTGCGTGGCCGCTATCCGTTTGAGCTGGTGCAGGTGCTGTGCTGGGCTGAGGGACAGACACTGATCGAGCGCTACCGCTCGCGGAACGGGTCCGGCGACCGGCACCCTGGCCACATCCAGACCGACCTCTTGGCCGATGTCGAGGAGTACCTGGCCGTCGGTAAGCGGGATCCGGTGGCGATCGAAGGCGCGATACTCGAGGTGGACACGACCGGCCCAGTGGATTACGAAGTCGTACTGGAGGACGTAACCCGTGCGATTGGACCCGGTTGAGGCGGCTCTGCGCTTCGTCACCCAGCGATTTCCCGAGGCGCACGCTGCCATCGTCGGTGGCAGCCCCATCCGCGGCGACGCCACCCAAACCTCCGATCTCGATATCCTGATCCTGACCGATCGAGAGGAGGCGCCCTTTCGTGCCTCGTACCACGAGCACGGCTGGCCCATTGAGGCCTTCGTCCACACTGACCGGTCGCTGGAAAAATTCTTCGTGTCGGACGTCCGCCGGCGCCGGCCCAGTCTTCCCAACATCGCTGCAGAGGGAGTGATCCTGGTGGACAACGATGGCGCCGCCGCGCGTCTTCAAGAGACGGCACGGGATCTCCTTGTCCGGGGACCGAAGCCCCTCACGGCCGAGCAGATGGAGGACTGGCGCTACTCCCTGACCGATCTGCTGGACGACTTCAGTGGTGTGGGCCGCCTGGACGAGGGCATGTTCATCGCCCATGCCCTGGCGATCGAAGCTACTGACCTCCTGCTGTTAATGAACCGGCGATGGCTGGGTAGCGGGAAGTGGGTGGTGCGGGCGCTCGCCCGCTTCGATCCTGGTGCTGCCATTCGCATGACCGAGGCCCTGGAGGCGTATGTCCGCTGCGAGGACAAAGAGCCGCTGCTGCGCTTTGCCGAGGGGGTGCTGGCACAGGCGGGCGGCCGGATGTTCGAGGGCTACCACCGGCAGGCGCCCCGGTAACCGGCGTGTTTCATCATCCGCTGGAACCATGGGGACACAGAGGGCGCCGTGCCACGTAATGACACGGCCCGTTGGGAAGACTTCGCCGTGAACGGTGTGCGCTGGCTGATCAGGGGCGTGAATGCCTGGAAGCGGATCCTGGCTCTAGCTGGCGCCGGGAGAAGCTGAGCTCTCGGCCCACCGTGCCAGCTCGTCGCGCTCGATGACGGGCAGAGGACCTTCCTTCCCGTCGCGCACCAGTGTCATTCCCTCTTCCGGGGGCCGAAGCTCGCCGATGATTGCCGCCTCGATTCCGGCTTCTCGGAGCGAGTCCATGCCGGGCGCGACGTCATCAGGGTAGATGGCGGCGAGAAGGCCACCGGAGGCCAGCAGCGCCAGCGGATCGAGGCCAAGAGCGCGGCAGATCTCTTGACTGGCTGGGAGTACGGGGACGCGATCGGCGTCTAGAAAGAGGCCGGTGCCGGAGGCTGCCGTCAGCTCACGTGCGGCGGCAAGCAGACCTCCCTCGGTGGGGTCGTGCATGGCGTGGGGGAGGGTTACCCTGGCCAGCGCGTGTACCGCGGGCAGGACGGAGATGCCGGGGCTCTGCAGGAGATTGCGCGCCCCCGCCAGCACGCCCTCGCTTACTCCACGCCCCTGGAGCAGATCGCCGTATTCGGCCGCCAGTATGGCGGTACCCTCGATGGCGATGGGACCGGCAAGAAGCAGCTGGTCACCCGGCTGCCCGCCGGCGCTGGTCACCAGAGCATCCGGCGCTACCAGGCCGAGCATGGTAGCGGTGACGACGGGGCGAGTCACAGACGTGGTGATCTCGGTATGGCCGCCAACCAGGGCGATGCCGAGCGACCGGCAGCTGGACGTGAGCCCGTCCATCACCGCACGCACCTCGTCTTCCGACGTGCCCGCCGGCAGCAGGACCGAGGCCAGGAGCCAGCGTGGCTCGGCACCCATGACGGCGATATCGTTGGCGTTGACATCCACGGCAAAGGCGCCCGGCCGCTCGCTCAGGGTGACGGGGTCCGAGGCCACGACCAGATAGCGGTCGAGGTGACCGGGTATCTCGAGGACGGCGGCGTCCTCCCCGGGCGCAGCACTCACGATCACGCCGGGAACCGGCGCGAGACCGGTCAGGAGGTCGGCCAGGAGGCGGGGAGGTAGCTTCCCTGATGGTAGCGGCACGTCGTCCCTCACCCCATTCTCCCACTGTTTGCAGAACCGGGCAGTCAAACGTGATCCTGAGTGGGGAAGGGGATTTCGATGAGAGTCGTGACTGTTCTAGCTGCCGTTCTTGTTGCTGGGGTTCTGGCGGTTGCCGTGTGGATGGTGAGCGCCGAGGGCGCGCCCGGGACGGCCGCTCAATCGCCCTCTGCGCACGGTCATACGGCGGCGCGCATGGCGCTACACCGGCTCTGGCAGCGAAGCATCTCGGCCAATGCCGATTCGGCTCCAGCCTTCCTGGCCTATCACGGCCACCAGTTTCTCTATGTGCTGGCGGGCAACAACAGCTCCAACTGTAATCCCGGCAACCCGGTCCGCCGGGGAACCCTCTATGCCTTCAATGCGGGCAGTGGAAAGAAGCTCTGGACGCGCGCGACCAGCGGGCCGTCGCGGTGTACCACCGCCGGACCGGCGGTCGACCGGGGTCTCCATCGCGTCTACGCGCCGGGGCTGGACGGAAAGCTCCATGCCTATGACGCCGTTTCCGGCACGGAGATCACGGGACACGGCTGGCCGTTCCGGGTCACCCTGATGCCGGATGTGGAGAAGGTCTCCTCGACGCCCTTCGTTCACGGCCGCTACGTCTACGTCGCCACCAGCGGCTTCATCGGCGATCAGGGCCATTACCAGGGGCATCTGGTCACCATCGACACGAAAACCAACACGGCCCACGTGTTCAACAGCCTCTGCAGCAATATCACAACGCTCCTGGGCCCGACGAGTGGCGCTGCCAACTACTGCCCGTTCGTCGAATCGGGGCTCTTCGGACGAGGCCAGGGAGTACGGGATCCGGTCAACGGCGATGTCTACATCGTCAGCGGCAACGGGCCCTGGAACGGCCGCACCAACTGGGGGGATAGCGTCCTGAAGCTGAACCCGGCCGGCACCAGGCTTCTGGACAGCTTCACACCCACCGATCAGGCCTACCTGGAAGGCAGCGATCTCGATCTCGGTAGCACCACGCCGGGTGTCCTACCGCCGCTTCGAGTCGGTGGACAGACCTATCACCTGCTGGTTCAGGCGGGAAAGGGGCCGGTTTCACCGGGGAGCGGAGCCGCGATACGGCTTCTGAACCGCGACAACCTGAGCGGTACGGGGCAGGTGGGACGGCTGGGCGGTGACCTGGCAGATGTGACCGCACCCGGCGACACTGCAGTACTGACGGCCCCGGCGGTCTGGAGCCATGGCGGACAGGCATGGGCGTTCTACGCCAACGACAGTGGCATTGCCGCCTACCGGGTCACCCATAGCAACGGTGTCTGGCATCTGGGAACGGTGTGGTCGAAGGGGACAGCCGGTACCACGCCTATCATCCACAAGGGGGCCCTGTACGTTCTCCACAACAGCGGCATCACTGTCTACGACCCGGCCACGGGTGCTATCAAGTGGAGCGGGCCTTTCGGTCCAGTCCACTGGGAATACCCACTGGTCACGCACGGGAGGCTCTTCGCCACCGACGAGCACGGAAAGGTTGTTGCCTATGCGATCACAGGAAAATAGTCGCGACAACCTGCCGGATCTTTCCGGACGGACGGCGCTGGTGACAGGAGCGGGACGCGGGATCGGCCGGGCCGCGGCGCTTATGCTGGGCCAGTGTGGAGCACGCGTGGTGGTGACCGCCCGGACGCAATCCGAGATCGAAGCGGTGGCGGCGGAGATTCGTCAGGCTGGAGGCGAGGCACTGGCCGCTGTCGCCGACATCGGCGAGCCGAATGCGGTGTATGCGCTCTTCGATCAGGCTGGGGTGGTGGATATTCTGGTCAACAACGCCGGAATTATCGGCCCTATCTCTCCCGTCGCGGATGCCGACCCGTCGGAGTGGATGGGCGGCATCCGTATCAACCTGGACGGGGTCTTTCTGGCCTGCCGCCTTGCCCTGCCCGGGATGCTGGAGCGGGGATGGGGCCGGATCGTCAATGTCTCCTCTGGCGCCGCGCGGGGCCATACTGCTGCCTGGAGCGCCTATTCGGCGGCCAAGGCAGGGGTCGAGGCTTTGACGACCGTCCTCGGGATCGAGCTGGCGGGAACCGGTGTTCGCGCCAACGCGGTGCGGCCGGGTGTGGTGGACACGGAGATGCAGGTCGAGATCCGCGGCGCGCCGGAACAGCGGTTCGGCTCCGCCAACCTGGACCGCTTTCGTGGATACAAGGAGCGCGGTGTACTGCGGCCGCCGGAGGAGCCGGCCCGCCTCATCCTCTGGCTGCTGTCCCCAGAAGCAGACCAGCTCAATGGCGAGGTGCTGGCGATAGATGATCCGGAGGTGTCGGCCCGCATCGGCCTAACTCCCCGGAGCCGGTAGCGGAGTGTCCCGAGGACTCTCCGGCTGCACCTCTGTTTCAGGGATTTGCGTGTAGGGGTAGACGAGGGCGCCGTCCGGGCCGAGGATCAACAGGATGCGGTCGGTTTCCGGCGCGTCCAGCCGCTCCCGGACTGCGTTCGGACCGAGGTGATCGGCCTCGATGCGGCGCGTCAGATATCCCTGCACCTGAAGCCTCCGTCCGTCTCTCTGCCGAAGTTCGTCCAGAAGAGGCTCGCCACCGGGCTCAACCAGCGCCACGATTCGTGCCCGGCGGCGGCCCGGAGAGAGGCGCATGTCGGCCCGTAACGAGAAGCCGTAGTAGGCGACGATGCCCAGAGCGATGAGGGCGGTGCCGAGGTACTTGAAGAGATTGCTGTCTGTAGTGGCGTTGAGTCCGCCTCCGAGGAGCGCCTGAAGCAGTGTCCACAGGAAGGCGATAGTGAAGCCGATGGCGGCCAGAGCGCCGACGAGCGTGGATGCACCCACCAGCCAGCGGCGCTCGATGCGGCCGCGCTCGTCGGGATCTTGCGCTGCTTGCTGCAGCAGTCTCCAGGAAGGCGCCCATAGCACGAGTCCCACCGCCAGGATGGCGATGCCCGCGCTCAGCCGGTCCACCCACCATTGGTGCCCGCTTACATAGGTGCGATGGGTGCCGAATAGGGAGTCGAGCACAAGCCAGAGCAGAATGGCGGCCGCGGGTGCCGCCATGGCCAGCCCGATGGCGGCATAGCCGGAGATCGCCAGCCGGCGATCGGACGGCACTACCTGGTGCTCCCCCTCGGTCTCCGATTCCGCGCGGAGCAGTGCCCAGTGGTAGATCCAGAGTGTCGAGCCCACCACCAGCCAGGGCAGGGTGTCCTGTAGTATGTGCCAGCCCGCACTGTCGCCGAAGGAGCGGCGGAGGATCTCATACAGGAGATCCGTGCCCGAGATGAGGGTCATGGCAACCGACGCCGCCAGCACGATGTAGAGATAGGGGAGCCGGAAGGCCAGGGGCGCAGTCTGGGACCGGAGGAAGATGGTGGCTGCCGACCAGAGGGCGCCGCCGGAAAGGATCCAGGCTGCGGCCTGCGCCACGAGCAGCGTCAGCGAGTGCGCTGAGGCGCCGAGAATGAGAGGGGCTCCCGTGCCCATGATCTCGGCCACGATGCCGGAGACCGCGGTCAGTCCGCCGATAGCCAGGAAAGTCAGGGCAAAGCCGCTGACGGCGAAGAGTGCCAGATCCTGCGGCGGATTGTGCAGTCGATTCTCGCGCCAGGCGGTCCTGGCGGCGATCGCCGCGGCAAGTCCGTAGATGACGATCCGAATGACTGCGGGAAACGCATCCTGGAGCACCTGGCGTGTCTCGTGCTCGGCCGGGAGGCTGAAGATCACACGCAGGATGGTGTGAAAGGCAAAAAGTGCCGCGATCGTTCCAATTGCCGAGGTGAGGGCGAGGAAGAGGTGACGCTCCGGGGCCAGCCGCTCCGCAGCACTGCTCTCTGTACGTTTCTGAACCAGACGCCAGAAGAACAGCCAGAGCGGCGTCGCCACGATCAGCGCCGCGAGGTAGTAGCTCACCTGCTGACGCAGACTGGAGCCCGAGATGAGGGTTTGGGTTGCGGGGAACAGCTGCGACAGGAGGAGCGAGGAGAGGCCGTAGACGGCAAAGAGGAAGACCATCAGGCCGACGAAGGAGACGGCGTACTGGACCAGGCGCACGGTATCGGGTCGGGTAGTCATTCGCTGCTCCTTAGCTGCCGGGAAGATAGGGCGGGCCGGTGATGAGCCAGCGGCTGCTGGTTTTGGTCAACGTGAAGACGACCCGATTGGAGTCGCTGGACGCGCCAAAGGGGCCGCCGGAGAAGGAGGAGATCTGCACGGTCACGCTCGCCTCCCCCTGGCCTGAAGTCGTCGAATCGAGCGTCACCTGGTGCGAGGACTGGCTCCAGGAGGCAAATTGCTGGGCGAACTCCGCTCGAGTCATGGTGCCTTCCGGTCCGTAATCGGTGATCTGGGTCATCCGGTATGCCTGGTCCAGTTTCCCGCTTTGCAGAAGGTTGAGATAGCGCTGGACGGTGCCTTCGGGGCTGTTGGCCGGGTAGGTTACCGCCTGCTGGGTGTGCGAGAGAATGACGGCAAGGATGACCCCGGCGACGATCAGCAGGACGGCGCCGCCGATTACGGCGAGGAAGGCCGGTGTCCAGGGCGACCGGCGAGGAGTGGTGGTGCTTGCTTCCATCGGTATCCTCCGTGCAGACCCGGGCTTGACGTTCTGGCCGCCAGTGTACGCCTGCGCACCGCGTTGCGCATCCGGGAGCCAACGGACATGGCCGGGTGCCCGCGCGTAGACCCGTCTACGTGGGCCTACTGAACCCGATTTCCTCCGTAGTCTTGCGGCAGTTGCTACTTTGGCGACTGCGCGTCGGTCACGATCTCTGCCGGCGAGGCTCCAGCATTCCAGCGCCAGAGGCCGCCCCGGGAGAAGTAGAGCACGGCCCTGTCGGACCCCGGTGCCCAGAATGCCGAAGCGGGAACCGGAGCGTGAGCGAGCAGGCGTCCCCGTGCCGTCCGCATCTCGGTCCCGCCTGGACACGCCAGCAGCAAGCTTGTTCGTGTGGATGACCACGCTCCGGGCCGGCAGCCCCTGGTCCCGGGAACTGACAGCCAGCGGCTGCCCGCGGCGCGGACCCAGACGCGTCCCTGCCGCGTCCGAGCGATCGAGCGGCCGTCGGCGGAGAGGCTGGGCCGGTGCATGAAGACACCCGCCCATACGCTGTCGCGCTTGCCGATGAGCGCGTCACGGACCTCAACGCGGTGCGTCGCGCCATTCCAGAGGAGGACCATTTTTCCACTGTGGTCCCAGCCCAGAAGCCTCGCTTCAGCGGGCAGGGACCAGTTCGCTGCGCTGCCGGTGGTATCCGCGACGTAAAGCGTGGAGTTCTGGACTACGGCCACGCGCGTGGCCGACGGAGACCAGTGAGGCCTACCGGGTGCCGTCCCGGAACCGGAGAGGATGGTACGGGCAAGACAGCCGGGACACACCAGGCGCACCGACCACTGTTCATCACTTCCGGCCACGTACGCCGCCGAGACCCCGTCCGGAGAAAGAGCTGCCGAGCGCACGTCCGCATCGACGGTGATGGAGCCGGGATCGATGCCCTGCCCATTGGTCTGCCAGAGAACGCCGTTTCGAATAAAGAGCACGCTTCGCGGGCTGCTGTCCTGAAGATCGATGGGCAGACCGTTCACGGTCGACTGCCAGTGGAGGCCACCGTCCTCCGAACGGAAGATCCCGTCGCCGTTCAGCGAGACATAGACCCAGGCGGGATGCTCGGGAACTGACGACAGTGAATAGACATAGGGATCGAGCGGAAGCCCCACTTCTGAGAAAGTCCAGTGCCGGCCGGCGTCGGTCGAGCGATACAGGCCACCGCTGGTTCCGGCCAGGATGAATGAGCCGCCGTCGAGTACGGAGGTCGTGAAGGCATGGCGCGGGCTGCGCTTGACCCATGACTGACCTCCGTCGGTCGAGACATAGGTGCCCCGGTCCGTGGCCGCCCACATGCGGCCGCGCTGTCCGATGGCCACATTCAGAACATTCTTCCTGAGACCCGCTGCACGCCGTTGCCAGGTCTCTCCGCCATTGGTAGAGACGGCCACCCCGCCGCCCCAGATTCCAGCGAAGAGGGTGCCGTTCCCCGCCAGGGTGAGGGACTGAACGCCATATGGCGCGAAGATGCGCCCGGGACCATCCTGGTGCCAGGTATGGCCCTGATCGGTGCTGGACCATACAACGCCGGGGCCGAGGTAGAAGGTTTGTGGTTGCCGGCGGCTCTGCATCAGGAACATGTTCATGGCGCCCTGCACCCCTGAGGCGGACAGGCGCCAGTGGTGGCCCCGGTCAGCTGAATCGTAGACGGAGTGCTTGGCGGCCACCAGGAAATGGGCGGGATTCGACCGATCGACGGCGACATCCCGAATACTCAGGCCGCGTGGCAGGGCGCCGACTCGGGCCCAGGAGCCGCCCGCGTTCCAGGATTGATATACCTGCCCCCAGGCACCGACAAGGAGATGATTGGGATGGGCCGAATCGACAGCCAGAGGGAAGGCGATGCGTGGTCGCTGCAAATGCCAGGCGGCGCCCGCGGGCGTGACGGCGCCTTTCCGCTGGAGCGCCTGGGGGAGAAAGAGCGCGACCAGGACGGACGCGATTGCGACCGGCATGGCCAGAGCTGCCAGGCGGCGAGACGGCAGCCAGAGCCGTCTCACCGGCGCACGTCCTTCGGCCTCCAGGCGAGACCGGACATGCTGACGGACAGAGGTGCCGGGTGCCGCACTGAGTCCATGTAGAAGCAGGTCGTCCATGCGAACCTGCTCGTGGCGGTAGGCGGCACAGGCGGAACAGCCCTCGAGGTGGCGCTCCAGATGGCGCTCGTCGATGGGGTGCAGGCTGTCCGGCTCCTGCAGCCAGAGGCGAGCGGTTCGGCAGGTAAGATGGTCGTTCACGCGCCACCCTCCATGTCATAGGCCTTGCGGAACGCCTCACGCGCCCGCAGCAGGCGCACCTTGATCGCTCCCTCGGAGGTGCCGAGGATCTGGCCGATCTCACGGCAGGAGAGCCCGCTCGAGACCTGCATGAGAAGTGGCTCGGAGTATTGCCGTGGAAGCCGCGCCAGCACGCGCTGCACAAGGTCGCTCAAAGCCACCGCATCCTGCAGCTCCGGTCCGCCCTGCGGCCGGTCGAAGTCGCCCAGCGGCACCTGCGGCCGGACTTTACGACGCCGGTGGTGACTGCGCGCCTGGTTGAGGGCGATGGTGTGCAGCCAGGCGGAAACCTTGAGGTCTCCCCGTACGCGAGGTAGGGCACGGTAGGCGGAGAAGAAGGTTTCCTGGCAGAGCTCCTGGGCGATATCGATGTCACCGACCAGGCCGACCAGAAAGCGCTGGAGCCGCTGCTCGTAGCGACACATGATGAAGTCAAACGCATCAATATCTCCGGCACGCGCCCGTTCGACCCACGCCTGCTCGTCGACCGGACCCGCGTACTGTCCCTCCCCCCCGGCCAGCGGCATCGCCAGAGCCACCTCGCTCATCTCATCTCCGGTGCGCGGAATGCTTCCTCTCCTTCAATCAACGCAGCGGTTGTGCCGGAGGTTACACCAGATGAGCCCTCGTACCGACCCTCATCCCCCTAACCCCCTTCTCCCATGGGATGGGCGAAGGGGGAACAAAGCAGAGGAACTTCCTCCCCCTCGCCTGCTCCGCGGGAGAGGGGGTCGGAGGGTGAGGGTCACACCTCCAGTGGCTGCAGCTGCTTCTCGATCTCCTCGCGGCGCGGTTCCAGGAAGGGTGGGAGCGAGAGGTGCTGGCCAAGCTGACTGACGTCTTCGTCGGCGGTGAAGCCGGGGCCATCCGTCGCGATCTCGAAGAGGACTCCGCCCGGCTCGCGGAAGTAGATGGAGCGGAAGTAATACCGGTCGATCACCGGCGTCACGGCCACGCCATGCTGCATCAGGAACTGCTGCCACTGCCGGTGCTGGACGTCGTCCGGAGTCCGGAAGGCGACGTGATGAACGCCGCCGATACCAACCTGCGACGCGGGGAGATCTGGCCGCTCCTCGACGTGGACCTCGGTGCCGAGCCCGCCGGGACCGCTGGAAAAGACGACCGCCTTGCGAGAAGGATTGTCCGGAAACTTGTACTCGCCGCTTTGCCGAAATCCGAGGATATCGGTCAGGAACTTCGCCGTGGGCATCAGCGTATCCACGGTCAGCGTCACCGCGCCAAAGCCGCCCAGTTGAAACTCCTCCGGGACCGGGCTCTCCTTCCACGGCGTTGCATGACTCGGTCCCCCTGCAACCAGCTCCAGTCGCTGTCCCTCTGGATCGAGGAAGGGAACCACGGCCCGCTCGTAGCGCTCCTCGATCGCCCCTGCGCGCACGCCCTCTCTGGCGAAGCGATCGGTCCACCAGACGAGAGCCGCGCGGTCGGGAACCATGAATGAGATTGCCGTCACATCGCCCTTTCCTGCGATATGGTGTGGCACGTCCGGCCAGTCGAAGAAGGTCATCTCGGTGCCGGGATGCCCGACCTCGTCGCCGTAGAACAGGTGGTAGGTGGAGGTGACGTCCTGGTTGACGGTTTTCTTCACCAGCCGAAGCCCCAGCGTCTCTGTATAAAAATCGACATTCTCGCGTGCCTGGCCGGTCACCGCGGTTACATGATGGATTCCGAGTAGCTCGTCCATTGACCTTTCCCTCCGGTATGTACCTCATGCTAGAGGCTGCGCTCTGGAAAACGGGGCTCCGGACTCAAGATGTAAGGCCGATGTGCAATCGCTGGATGGGCAGTGCGCGGGCGCCTCACAGTCGCCGGATTGCACGCGCCGCGGCAATCTGCGATGGCGGGATTAGGTGTACGGGTGCCTGGTGATCGCGAGATTGGACGTGGTGGGATGATGCGCCATCCGCGAGATTGGACGCGGCGGGATGGTATGCCATCGCGGAGATGTAGGAGCGATATACAGTCACTGGATTGGATGTACTGGCGATGTGCAATCGCGGGCCCGAGATGTAGGGGCGAGGTGC
>JAICWV010000111.1 GCA_025966365.1 Chloroflexota bacterium
AGTTCCAACCCGGCAATCGCCTCACCTACACCTGGCGCTGGGACCACGACCCACACGATGCCGAGACCATCGTCGATGCCCATTTCGACGCTCTACCCACCGGAGGGACTGCTCTGACGGTGACGCACGGTCCGTATCCGGATACAGAGGCCGGCCGCGAGCGCCGCCAGGAACACGTCGACGGCTGGATGTACTTCCTCGGCCGGCTGGAAGCTCTGGGATAGGGGCGGCCGGGAAGCTGAGGCAGGTAGGATGCCCGGCCACGCTGGGGCAGATTGCCATATCGGCTCGCAGAACAAACCAAAATGGAGGACGGTTCCACTATGGCTGGCAGCACGCACCCGGCACATGTGTTCGTGCGGCCGATGCATCCGTGTGGACGGCTCCCCTGGACCGGGTGGTTAGATGATCCGACCAGTGCCTGCCTGCGGTCGGCTCCGCGGACCGGCATGTCTGATCATCCGACCAATGCCTGTCTGTGCTCTGCTTCTCGCAACCGGCTGGTTGGATCATCCGACCAATGCGTGTCCGTACCGGTCCCTCCGCGGGCCGGCGGGGAATGGACCAGAAGGTGGGTAGGAACCAGAAGGGGATCGACCCACCGGACCATGGAAGGTCCGGCTACAGAGGGAACATCCCTGGGGGTCATCGAACAGAGGGGATGCCCACGTATGGGACGGTGTGGGAATCATCGGAACCAGAGGGTGCCCGCAGGCGCGATGTTTGTTGGGATCATCGAACACATGGGGATGCCCAATGCAGTCACTGTGTCGGGAACATCGGACCTATGGTGATGCCCGCAGCCCGCCACAGACAGAGGCGTCCTACATCGTTTCGACTGGCGAACTGGCTCGCGCGGCACGCCGGAGGATTGGCGATACTCACACGCCTCACCAATAAGACGTATCCCGTCCCGGTACTGCAAACCCCGACTCGAGCTCGCGGCGAAGCGATTTCTTCTCGCGCTCTGGAAGGAAACTCGCCTGCACCGCGTTGAGAGAGAGCTGCTGCAGCTCGCTCTCCGAGAAGCCGAGAGTGTCGTGGAGGACGCGGTACTCATTGGTGATGCTGGTTCCGAACATAGGGGGATCGTCCGAGTTGACCGTTACCAGCAGGCCGCCTTCCAGATAGCGCCGGATCGGGTGCTCGGCGATATTGGTCACCGCGCCGGTCTTCACATTGCTGACCGGGCACATGTCGATGGCAATCTGATGCTGGCGCAGATAGTCGAAGAGCGCTGGGTCGTCATGCGCATGCACCCCATGACCCAGCCTCTCGGCGCCGAGCAGCCGAACCGCACCCCACATGCTCTCCGCCCCTGCCGCTTCTCCGGCGTGTGCCGTCCGATGCAGCCCGGCGGCCCGCACGCGCGCGAAGTCCTCCACGAAGAGATCCGGCGGGAAGTTGGCCTCGTCGCCGCCGATGCCGAAGCCGATGATCCCGTTGCCTGCATGTTGCACTGCGAGCTTGCTGACTTCCGTCACATAGCTCGGCCACTGGCGGCCGGGATCAAGCAAGATGCTCATGCGGGTGTTGAAGTCGCGCTCCCCGCGCCGCTGTCCCTCGAAAACCCCTTCCAGCACCGTTTCCGCCGGGACGCCGCGAATCAGATGGTCGGAGAGCGAGACCATCACCTCGCTGTAGCGCACGTTCTGCTCCGCTTGCTGCTGTAAGAACTCGTAGGTAATCTCCGCGAAATCCTCGGAGGTCAGCAGGACGTGCGTGCACATCTGGTAGATCTCCAGAAAGTGCAGGAAGGTCGTGTACTGGTAGAGGGACTGCATCTCGCCCACCGTTTTTGCCGGCAAGTGGACGTCGTGACGCTCGGCCAGCCGAAGCAGTGTCTCAGGCTGGATTGAGCCCTCCAGGTGGACGTGCAGCTCCACCTTCGGCATGAGCTTCGCCAGCTCGTCCCCACGATCTGTCATGGTCCCTCCGTGTGAGTCTGCCACACGGTTGGGCAGCCGCCGCAGGAAGTGCAGGGCCGGTTTGCAATCTCTCGCAGGCCGGCTTCCTCGCAAAAAACGACAGATCGGCGGTCGCAATTCGCACCCACCGTAGGTCTGTAACCTCGCCGCTCGCTGTCTTTTGTTCCCACTCCTTTCATATAGTTAAAGATACGTTTCACTTTTGGGACTCAACGCCGGGATCATTTCAAATGGAAGGGGCTATCCGGTGTCCGACTCTTATGGAGATCCTCGAGACGAGCGGATAGACGCGTACCTGTCGGCGCAGGTGGAGACGACCGGCAGTCCCGGTCTGTCCGCGGCGGTGCTCGTGGATGGGCGGCTCATTCACCTGGCCGGCTACGGCAGCGCGAATGTAGAACAGGGCACACCGGCCACCGCGGATACCGTCTTCGAGCTCGCTTCGATCACCAAGTCGTTCACCGCCACGGCCGTGATGCTCCTGGTCACGGATGGCATGCTGCGGCTGGATGATCCCATCTCGACGTACATCCCCGAAGCGCCGGCCTCATGGTCCGAAGTCAGCGTCCGGCGTCTGCTGGGCCATACCTCGGGCATCCCCGATTACTTCAAGCTGGACTCATTCGCGTTAGGGGAAGACTTCGCCTGGCGCCTCGACTTCGGCCTGGACGAGATCCTCACGATCGCCGGCGCCGCCCCACTGGAGTTTGAGCCCGGAAGCGACACCGCCTACTCCAACACCGGTTACACCCTGCTGGGCATGGTGATCGAGCGAGTCAGCGGCCAGGACTACGCACAATTCGTCTCGGAACGAATCTTCCAGCCACTCAACATGATTTCGACGCGGCGGAACAGCCGGACGGACATCATTCCGGGTCGCGCCGCCGGGTACGTGCGAGACGATGGCGTCCTGCAGAACGCTCCGTACACCAGCATGACGTGGGCCTATGCGGAAGGCGGGATCGTCTCGACGGCTCGCGACCTGACGCGCTGGGACGCAGCCATATCATCAGGTGCCCTCCTGGATCGGTCAACCCTGGACGAGATGTGGGATGTCGCCGGCCGCGAGATGCCGGCCTTCGGTCTGGGATTTGCAATGAACACCTCGCCCCAGGGCCTCGTCGTCGGCGCCAGCGGAGGCAAGCCCGGTTTCTCGACCTACCACTCACGGTATGCGGACGTGAAGACGACCACCATCTTGCTCGCCAATCAGAGTGGCGTGCCCATTATCGAGATCAGCCGCGGCCTCGTGGCCATGCTCGGTACCGGCTGAGTCTCGACGGTTGGCGGCGCCGGACGTAAGGTGAGTGCATGACCGCGCCCCCACCCGCCTCCGGCGTTCGGCTTCCCTGGTCATCCATCCCGCCTCGCGTTCTCCATCGGATCGAGGCGCAGATCGGCGCGGCGGTGGTGACTGCCGTGACCCAGCCCGGCGGCTTCTCGCCCGCGGTTGCGGCACGGGTGACTGTCGCGAAAGGAGACCGGGCGTTCATCAAAGCCGTTCCCCCCGACATCAACCCCGACGCGCCCGATATCTATCGTCAGGAGTCGCGAATAGCGGGCGCGCTCTCCCCCTCCGTCCCCGCTCCGCGACTGTTGTGGATGCTGGATGAAGGGGACGACGGCTGGGTCGTGCTCATGTTCGAGGACGTCGACGGACACAACCCGGAGACACCCTGGCGAGACGACCACCTGGGTCGCGTCATGGAGACGCTGGACCGCTTCTGGAGCGAGACATCTCCTCCAGCCATCCAGCTTCCATCGGCCGCAGAGCACCTGGACGGCTTCCGTGGCTGGCGAACTCTGACCGACGAGCCGCCTGCCGGTCTCGACGACTGGTCCCGGCGTCACCTGCAGCAGCTGGCCGACATAGAGAGCCAGGCCCGGGCAGCAGCGAGCGGGACGCACCTGCTGCACTTCGACATACGCGCCGACAATATCCTGCTGACGGAGAAGGAGGCCTACCTGGTGGACTGGCCCCACGCCTCCATCGGAGACCCCGCGGTGGACCTGGTGGGGTTCGCTCCCAGCGTGGCCATGCAGGGCGGGCCGGAGCCGGAGGAGCTGCTTCGCCGCTCCGGCATCACCACTGATCCGGACGCCCTGACCGCCATCATCGCTGCCATTGCCGGCTACTTCACCCAGCGGGCATTGCTGCCTCCGCCCTCCGGCCTGCCCACCCTCCGCGCCTTTCAGGACGCGCAGGGAATCGTCGCCCGGCGCTGGCTGGCACATCGCACCGGGTGGGAGTGACTTCGCTTCCTTTGGGCTTCGCTCTGTGAGCACACGAAGTCGGACGAAGGGCAGGGTTTCAGCCCGGGATTTCCCTCAATGTCTGGTTCCGCCTGCATCGTTGGTACCGCAGCCACGCAATTAACAATCGAGGGGGGATGGAACAGAAGATGGACTGCGGGCTCTCTCACCATCGCTGGCCTGCTGATCACACAATCGGGGATCGAGTGGAAAGGGAGATGCGAGTCCCCTCCGGGCTGAAGCTCTGCCCTACGATAGGACGTGGATAAGCTGCTTCCGCACCACGACTACGTCGGCAAGACCTATGGGACCTCTGGGCTGAAGGGCTACGGATACGATTACGAGCTGGAGCGGCTGGAGCAGCACTCGCCGGTCGAGTACCGGATGACGCTGCGCTACCTCGATCGCTTCGTGCCAGGCGGCATCTTTTTCGGCTCCGGCATCCTCCGCGTCGCCTTCTTCTCGGCCATGTTTCGCGATGATCCCAACGGCGCCATGAGTAACAAGCCGCTGCACGAACAGATCCTGCTCGACGGCAGCTTTCCGGCGCATCCGGAGGGGCACCCATCTACCGTGCACATGACGACCATTGCGGAGTTCGAAACCGAGTGCGGCGCATGTTTCGATGAGCTCCTATTCTCCGGCACGGAGTCATTCACCAGCCTGAACCAGGAGTCGTTTCTGGCGGCGACGCCGGAGAACCAGGAGCGCTGGCTGGACATCGTGGAGCATACTGCTCCGACTCCCGAGGGGCTCGGCATCGCCGATCATCCACTCTTCATCGGACGCAAGCGGCCCTGATGGAGCAGGCAGAGGCAATGCCGCTGGCAGCAGAGATCGGCCGGCGGTTGATGGACGGGGGTGCGGAGGCAGTGGTCCTGGCGGGGAGCGTGGTCCGCGGCGAGGCAAGCGCTGAGTCCGACATCGACCTCTACGCCTTCGGCCCGCGTGCGAGCTACACGCTTTGGCGACATTCCGCCCGGCTAATCTCCATCACCTGGCGCAGCCCCGAGGCGGAGCGGGAAGCGTTTCTGACGCCGTCAAAGGCCGGCGCCGTCATCCCCGCCTGGCGCAGCGCCCACATCCTCTTCGATCCTCGGGGCGTGGCAGCAGACCTGCAGCACGCCGCGACCGAGTGGACCTGGGACGTCATCGGGCGGCCACGGCTGGATCAGTACGTTGCAGGCGAGATAACCGGGCTGGCCGAGGAGGTTCACAAGCTCGTTGGCTCCCTGCGCTCCGGTCGACGTTGGACCGCCGCCGTACAGCGCAGCATCCTGGCGCTCCAGTTGGCCCCGGTGCTTTCTGTCCACCTCCGGCTGCTCTACGAGACCGAGAACCGGCTTTGGGATTTGGTCGCGGAAGAAATGGGAGCGGAATGGCGCCAGGCGCAGGACGACGCCTTCGCGGCGGCCCTGGAACCGGCGTGCCGCGCCGCCCTGCGGCTGTATGCCATGGCCGCTCAAAATGTCGCCCATACCCTCGAGTCACAGCAACGTGAGGTGGTGAGCTATGCTGCGTCTCTCAGCGCCTGAGCCGATTACACGGCAGGGGACAGTTGTCCCGTAATCGATCAGCACCCGTCACTGGTCAGTATAGAACATGCGTTCTATTATCGGGGTGATCGAAAGGAATGATGTGATGCACAAGGCTCTGCTCACCCTGGAGGAAGCGGCAAGCGTCCTCTCGCTCAGCCCCCGCACTCTCTCGCGCCTCCTTCGCCGTGGCGAGATTCCTACAGTGCGCATCGGCCGCCTGGTCCGGGTGCGCACCTCCGACCTCCACTCCTGGGTCGATCGCCAGGACGAGATCCGCGACGACTCTCCTCCACGGTTTCGGTCGATCCGGTAGGTGCCGCACCCGCCGGATCGGCCGGGCCGGTGCTCCCTACGCTCCCGGACGCAGTACCTCGGCCTCATCCGCCCTCAGGCCATACATCCCGGCCACCAGCAGGTCGATCTCGGCATCGGCAGCCCGATCGCAACCCGCGGCGTCAAGCAGACGGGCCGCCAGCTCCCCCAGCCGCTTCCACTCCAGAACGTGCCGATCCGGCGAGGGCACCGGTAGTGCATTCAACCGGGCCACCTTCACCTGCGGCAGGATACGTCCCTCCTCGCCGGCCATGGCACGATACAACGCCGTTACCGGGCCCGAATTGAGAAGCGCCAGAATGGGAAGGAGCGAAGCGGGGCTCTCGGCCACCACGGCGATCACGCTCCGCCCCATGACCATGCGGCTGCGGTCAAGCGTTGCGATCAGGCGATCGGCGGTCTGGCGGAGGACGATCTTGGCGGGCAATGCCGCTGTATCCCGGCAATAGGACAACGACTCGCCGGGAAGGAGCAACGCCTCGGCGTTGTGCCGGAGCCAGCCACCTCGTCGGACGCTCCCATAGCGCACGAAGTCGCGGCCCCGATAGCGCGGGCGATCCATCGGATGCTCAGCGTCCTCCCCGGAGTACAGCGAGCGGCGGGAGACAGCCGCCCGGTTGTAGTTCAGCCCCACATCCCGAACCCGCAGCCCGTCTCCCAGGTCTCCCAGGTCTCCCAGGGCCGGATGTTCTCGCTGCAACCGCCGGAGGAGCGTGAGTGCGCGGCCGTCCCCCAGTGAGAACGACGCCTCCGTCCATAGCTGTGCCGGAACTAACGACGCATTCACCCGGATCATCGCCGGTCCGGGCTTTTGCCCGAACACCAGCGCGCACGCAGGCGCCGTGGCACTTCGAAAGGCGCTGCCCAGGTCCAGCCCTACCCGCGGTGCCATCCGTCCCAACAAGACGGCGCGGACATCCGCGTGTGTCTCCTGGGCCAGAAAAGACTGAGGCAGTACCATGCCCAGACTTCCCCGACTGAGTCGCGAGCCCAGATCGACAAAGAGTTTGGCCGAATCAAAGTTCTTCTCCACGGCCCGCGGGAATCGCTGCTCCAGCCTCCCGCGCTCAACAGCGCTATACGCCGCGCCCCAGGGCGGGTTTCCCAGCACCACGTCCGCCTTCCCCAGCGGGGCCCCCGTGGCCAGGGCATCGCCCTGCATCAGGTGCTGTTCCAGCAACTCGACGCGCGCCCCCGTCTCCAGCCACAGCGCCAGGATAGCGACCCGCACGGCCACCGGATCCAGATCCATGCCAAAGAGACAGTCCTCGGCCAGGGACGCGCGTTCCGCCTCCGGTGCCAGCACCCGCGCCGCTTCGACCAGAAAGACACCCGTTCCCATAGCGGGATCGAGTACGCGTGGCCGCTTCGGGGCACTGGCCAGCGCCTCGCGCACAACCTCCGCCGCGATCTCCGGCGGCGTGTAGTAGGCGCCCGTCCGCTTGCGCTCGGCGCCCGCCTGGTGGAAGCGGATCTCTCCCTCCACCTCGACCAGCTCAACCCGAAGGAGGCTTTCGTACACCTCGCTCAGCAGCCGATGCGGCGACCGGACACCGGCGGCCAGTTTCTCGATTGACGAATGCCCGGCCTCGGGAGGAGCAGCAATCCCGCGCCGTGCTGCCAGGTGGGCGGCCAGCAGCGTGAGAAATCGGAGCGTGGCGGAGCGATATCGCTCCGGGAGGGATGCACCAGGTGAGTCCGCCAGCAGCCCCAGGATGGCGGAGCGGGCGGCTTTAGTGCTCGACAGCGATAAGGCTGGCGACCCGCCGCTCGAACTCAAAAAGGTCGATCTTCCCCTCGACGTAGAGATTCTGCAGCCGCTCCAGCGGCCTCTGCGTCAGAGACGGCATCTGCGATCGCCTCCACCACTGGAAGATGAGGTAGGCAGGGATTCCCACGCCCAATGCGACGACCACGGTCATCACGATGGCCGCGATCAGTGCCAGAACCATGAAAACCAGCGAAATCACGACGATGGCGGCGATGAGGAAAAACAGTAGCTGCATAGTGACCTTCTTTGAACAGACCCGAACACCTATGTTGATGGTACCCTCTTCGGTGGCGTGCTGTCAGCCCCGGGGATGGCCGCGACCTCCATCTGTTGCCGAAGCTGCACAGCCATTGCGACGTTGCGCTTCCGCTCGAAAAGGTCCAGCGCGGCGTCCAACGCAGCCACCGCCTCGGCCTGCTTCCCCGCCATCTGAAGCACCTCCGCCAGATCGGCGACCGCGCCGGCCTGAGCGTTCAGCGCGTCGGTCTGCTCCAGAATCGCAACTGCGTCGCGCGCCAGGCGTTCCGCTTCCGCTAGCTCGCCACTGTGGCCCAGGACCTGGGCCTGCACCTGACGCCAGAGGGCCTGACTGGTGATGTCGTCCTCGGCGCTGAGCTCCCGTCCGCGCCGGGCAAGAGGCTCCGCCTCCTCGTATCGACCCAGCGCGCAGAGTGAGCGTCCAAGCATGGGGGCATAGGTGGAGAGCAGGGCGAGATCACCCCGCGCCGTGAGCCATGCGCAGAACAGCCCCATTGAGTCCGCAGCTTCCTGATGGTCTCCGGCCAGCGTCGACGTAGAGGCGAGCTGCCACGCCCATTCGGCTTCATTTCTACCAAGGTCACGCATTCGCTCGCTCGCCGCTGCGCTCTCTGCTCGCGCCTCGTCGAATCGGCCGAGCATGGCAAGCAGGTTTGACCGCGCGAGTCGTGGTGACGGATGCGGCTCGTCGGCGAGATATAGGTCGAGTGTCGTGATCGCTTCGTCAGCCGGCCGAGGGCCGTTTACGAGGGCGGTGGGCAGCCCGAACAGGCCCGGTAGACCGCTGGAACGCGCCTGCTGAATAGCCGACTCTGCCGCCTGCGTCATCTCTCCATAGTGGCAGCGTGTATTCGCGCAGTAGGCCAGCACGCTCCATACGCGGGTGAGCGCCTGGTGATCCTCTCGTTTCTGCGCCAGCCGGACCGCAAACCGGCCCAGGTCCTCCAACTCAGCGACCGATCCACCAGCTCCGACCCTGAACAGGTGCAGAACCACTGCCATGCGAGCGACGGCCTCCCACAGCTGATCGCCGGTCTGACGTGCCTGCTCGGCAAGGACTTCCAGCCGCTTGATACGCTCCTCAGGAGGGAGTGCCAGACTGTCGAGCAGGTCCAGCTCGAGGTACAGGTCCAGGCGAATCGGCCGGCGGAGCTCGAGGGCGCGTTCCAGCAATCCTGCCGCCGTCCCCTGATCACCGAACCACACTGCCTTGCGTCCGGCGCTCGCCAGCCGCTCTCCAGCCCGGTCCGCCAGTTCCTCATGCGGCTGTCCCAGCTCCCGGACGTATCGGGTTGCTTGCTCGAGGTGAAAGCCCGCGATCTCATCCAGCTCCGGGAGATCCTGGCCTCGCTCGTCCAGCCATCGCGCGAATTCCTCATGCAGCTCAGCTCTGCGCGCTTTGGGGAGTGCCTCGTATGCGGCATCGCGAATCAATAGGTGCCGGAAGCGATAGGCCTCATCCCCTCGAATCTGCCCCGAGTCGGGCCGGATGAGATCCTTGCGAACCAACCTGACCAGCCGGCCCGGACCCGTGGAAACCTCCTGGGTCAATGCCTGGACCGCACCTCGATGAAAGACCCGCCCTTCCACTGCGCCACATTCCATGACCTGGCGCTCGTCAGGCGGTAGCTGGTCCACCCTCGCAGCCATCAGTGCCTGAATCGTCGGTGGAATGGAGATACGCGTACTCCCCGACTCCTCCATGAGCGCCAGCAGCTCTTCCACAAAGAGCGGATTGCCCTCCGCTGCCTCCCTGATCCGCTCGCGTACCTCATCGGAGATGGCAGAGCTCAGGGCATCGAGAAGCCGATCCGTCTCCCTGGCGTTCAAGGGCTCCAGCAGCACGGTCGTGGCGTTCCATTTCCCGCCGCCCCAGCCCGGCCGCCGCTCCAGCAGCTCCAGACGCGCCATGCACAGGAGGAGGATAGGTGCGTCCCGGGAGAGATCGGCCACATGCTCGATCAGATCCAGGAAACCCTCGTCCCCCCAGTGAATATCGTCGAAGACCACGACCAGAGGCTCATCCTGGGCTCGTTCCTCCAGGAGTGTCCGGAACGCCCAGGCACTCTCTTCGGGTGATGTGGCAACTCTGGCCTCACCCAGGATTGATCGCAGGATGGCCGCGGCGTACTCATCGTCCGGCAGGACGTCGAGCTGTCGCACAATCTCCGCCACCGGCCAGTAGGTAATTCCCTCGCCATAGGAGAGACACCTGCCTCGTACGACCCGGGTCTCCCGATGCACATCCAGAAACTCCATGACCAGCCGAGACTTGCCGACCCCGGCAGTTCCCAGGACGGTGAAAAGCTGACACGAGCGATCCTCCGCCGCCTGCGCCAGAGCATCGGTCAAGCGATCCAGCTCTCGCTCGCGCCCGATCATGGACGCCGATGGTTGCCGCCGCTCACCGGTCTCCTTCACATCCAGCAGCCGGTACGCCACGACCGGCCGGCTCTTCCCTTTCAGCTCCAGGGAAGGTACCCCCTCCACGCGGACCGCGTCCCGGACCAGCCGGAATGTCTCCTCCCCGATCAGGACGACCCCGGGCGATGCCGCTTGCTCCAGTCTCGCCGCCACATTGACCGCATCCCCGGTCGCCAATCGCTCCGCGGTGCCGGTCACGACCTCTCCCGTGTTCACCCCGATCCTCGCCTGAACCCCGAGCCCCGGCAGTGCCTCCTGCATTTCCCGTGCTGCCCGCACCGCGCGCAGCGCATCATCCTCATGGACCACCGGGACGCCGAAGACGGCCATCACCGCATCCCCGATGAACTTCTCCACCGCTCCCCCATGGGACTCGATGATTCCTTTCATTCGCTCGAAGTAGCGAGCGAGAATGGCGCGCAGGGCTTCGGGATCGGTCGACTCGCCCAGGGCCGTCGAGCCGGTCACATCGCAGAAGAGAATCGTGACGTGCTTGCGCTGTTCCTGAATCGGCACTCGCGGTGCAAGCTCCGCACGGCAATACGGACAGAAGGGAAAGTCCCCCTCAACCTGCCGGCCGCAGCTGCCACACGTCATCATCGCGTTGACAATTCCTGTTCTGCGAACACTTTACCGCACACTTCCGCCGCCGCGCGTCCGTGGAGGAGCACCGCGAGCGTTCCGCGCCGGCTATGCCCCGCAGTAACCCGGCGTGGCATTGGCGCCGCAACCGCGAACCGAGACATTCCCGTACTGCAAGGTGATGGCGTCCTTGCCGGTAGAGCCGATCTTGATGTCGGTATGCATGAGCCAGGACGCGCTACTGCCGGTGACGTATCCCACGGCCTTGCCGTTCTTCATGCCGGTGAGCCGGAAGGCCAGATAGCCGCCGTTGTAGATGTACTTCTTCCCGAAGTAATCGCACCCGCTGGCTTCGGGGTTCTTACAGGTCACATACGTGCGGTGTGACTCGAAGCCAACACCCGATTTGGAAACACGGATGAAGCCGTCGTGATGGGACCAGAACCCGGCATAGCTCGAGAAATCAGCCGCAGGTTGCGCCTCTGCCGGAGACACAGGAAGCTGGATGCGTGACACGCCGAACCCAATCCCGATCCCAACCACCAGCGCAAGCAGGATAGAGCGCACAGGAACCTCCTTCAAAGGGCCGCGAACAAGGAACGATATACCGACCATCGTAGTCGCTGGCGGCGAGCGCGGGCTAAAGTCCTCCGCTACGGAATCGCACCCTCTTCAGTGAGCGGAACGTAACCGAGGAGCGTAG
>JAICWV010000014.1 GCA_025966365.1 Chloroflexota bacterium
AGTACGCGCTGCTGGCAGCGCTGATCTCGATCGTGGCTATTGTCATGATCCTCGCCATCGGCCCGTACATCCAGAACACCTTCCAGGATGTCGCCAACGCGCTCAAGAGCACGTAGGCTCAGCCCCGACTAGGGGAAAGAAACACAGAGCGGGCATCGCTTCGGCGATGCCCGCTCTGTCGTCATGGCGTACCATTTAACTGTCCGATTTCCATTCGCGCGGGGAGGGTCGTCACGATTTCGAAGCTGCTCTGTCTTGCCGGCCTCCTCCTGTCGCTTCTGGCCCTCGCCGGCGTCTTCGAGGCTGTCACGGCACCGCGGAGCGCCGCCGCGCACCGGACCATCAAGCAGCGCCGCACGCCCGCGGCCCGCTATCCCATCAAGCACATCGTTTTCCTCATCAAGGAGAACCATAGCTTCGACAACGTCTTCGGCCGCTTCCCGGGAGCAGACGGAGCGAGAACCGGTCAGATTTCGACGGGGAAGACGATTCGCCTGATCACGACTCCCGACCACACGCTGCTCGACGTCGGGCACGCCGGCGACTCGGCGTCCCTGGCCATCAACAGCGGCAGGATGAACGGCTTCAACCTGCTACCGGGCGCGCTGCAAAGTGGCCGCGATATCGCCCTGTCGCAGTACGCTCCGGGCCAGGTGAAGAACTACTTCAACTATGCCCGGCGCTTCACCCTGGACGATCACTTCTTCTCCACCATCTCCGGGCCCAGCTTCCCGAACCACATCGTCACCATCGCCGCCACCTCCAACAACATCGTTGATAACCCGCGCGGGCAGACGCATCACGCCTGGGGATGTGACGGTGGTCCCTTCAGCATCGTCAATGCCATCAATCCGGCCACCGGAGAGTCCTATCTCACCAAGCCCTGTTTCAACATCCCCACCATCGTGGATGAGCTACAGAAAGCCCACGTGTCCTGGCGGTATTACGCTCCCGGTAAGTATCAGCCCGGGTACATCTGGAACGCGCTGGATGTCATCAAGCACGTCAGGTATTCCAGGCTCTGGAAGAGCAATGTGTCGCCGGACACGTCGTTCATAAAGGACGCCAGAGCGGGACGGCTCCCGGCAGTGAGCTGGCTGGTCATGAACGTGAAGTACAGCGAGCACCCACCTGCCAGCATCTGTGTTGGGCAGAATTGGTCGGTCAAGCAGATCAATGCCGTGATGCAGGGGAAAGACTGGCCGTCAACACTGCTGGTTCTGACCTGGGACGACTTCGGCGGCTTCTACGATCACGTGCCCCCGCCCAAGCTCAACTACATCAGCTACGGCCCCCGCGTGCCCACGGTAATCATCTCGCCGTATGCACGTCCGCATTACATCGACCACAGCACGCTCGATTTCACCTCGGTCTTGAAGTTCATCGAAGACGATTTCCGGCTCAAACCCCTCACGGCGCTCGATCGCCGGGCCGGATCGCTCACGTCCTCGCTCGATTTCCATCAGAAACCATTGGCTCCGTATGTGCAGAAGCCGGCGATCTGCCCCAAGACCGACTACAAGATCAACTCCTACATCTCCGGCACCATGCTCAAAATCAACACCTACAAGTACGCCAAAGAGATGCTTGTCCGCCTCTCCGCCACCAACATCGCGACGCTGATCCTTGGCCCGTCCTCTGCCTACGTCATGAAGGGGGGACAGAAGGCGCGTCTCAGTGATGTCCAGGTTGGGGATCATGTCGTGGCGCAGGCGCGGCCCGACCCGCAGCGGGCCCTCACCTACGGAGCGGGGACGATTCGGGACACCGACCTGGAGCCGTACGGACCCAGGAAGGGGCTGATCCTCAGCATGGGACAGAACAACAGCCTGATCACCGTGCAGTTCGGCAGGAGATCGGTGGTGGTGCCGCTAGGCAAGCGGACGCGGATCGAGCGAACCAATGGGAAGCAGGGGTCCGTCGGCGAGCTGGATGCGGGCGACACCATTCAGGTCACGGGAATCCTGAACCGGCGCCTCGACGCGATCGTCAGCTCCAGCCGGATCAAGCTGCTCCACGCTCCCCGCGTCACCGGATCGCCAAAGTCGTAGAGTCATTGCGCGGTGGATGGTCTGGCAGGAGCCACCCATCACATCAGAACGGTCAGGCCGGGATAGGATCAGGGCACGGGTCTTGCAGCGAATCTGAGCGTGGCGCACTGGGCGTCGCCTAGTCACCCTCACGGCAACCAAAGGAGAACGGTTTGTGAATAGTGACTTCAGCTCGAACAGCGTCCAGCAGGGCATGGACGTCTACGACTCGACCGGTCAGAAGATCGGGAGTGTCTCCGACGTCTATCAGAACACGGGTGCGGGCGGAATCGGAGGATCCGGCTCCTGGGGCAACGACACCGGCGTCGGCGACGTGATCGTCGAGGAGATCGACATCGTTGCCACGCCCGACTACGGCACCAGCGGATCGGATATCGGGACCACGAGTGGGTCGGATATCGGCAGCGGTGCAGGCACGTCCAACATCGGAACCGGGACCGGCAGCGCGAACTCCGGTACGGGAATCGGAGACAACGGGCCGACCGATTTCAACACCACCGGCACCGCGGGCTATGGTTCCGGCACCGGAGCATCGGATATGGGCAGCGGAGGCGGCTACGGGACCTCGAACACGGGGACCGCGGGTGGCTTCAGCACGTCACCCGGTGGGATCGGCACCATGGCCTCCACCGGCTACTTCAAAGTAAGTGAGGGCGGTGTTCTGGGAATCGGCGCCACCGATCTCTATATCCCGTTCAGCGCCATCGCCGACGTGACCGACAACCAGATCAACCTCAACTGCACCAAGGATCAGGCCGAGCAGGAGTATCAGCAGAAACCGGCCTTTATCGACAACAACGACAACTCGTAAACCCCGATTTCAGTAGACGAGCCACGCAGAGGAGCGGCCGGCGGGGCCGCTCCTCTTCTCATTTCACGGACTCTTAATGCCGCTCCAATATCGGACCAGCACTATAGGAGAGGCGGCCCGGCCGCCACGTACAATCAGTCCGAAAGGTCTTTCATGCGTTTTTTGACGTTCCTCCTGTCCCTGATCGTTGCCGCCGTGGTGGGTGGTGCCGCCGGATACCTGGCGGCCAGGCATGAAGCGCCAGCGGCAGCCTCTCCCGCGCGTGGGCCGACCACGGCCGGCACCGCGACCACGGTGAGTCTCTCCCTGCGGCCCCTGTCCTGGGCGCAGGTTGCCCGACAGGACGGCCCGTCGGTGGTGACCATCGTGAACCAGCAGGCGCCGCAGCAGGACATCTTCGGGCAGGTGGTCCCCGGGGCGCAGGATGAGGGCAGCGGCTTCCTGGTGGACGCGCGAGGCGATATCGTGACCAACAACCACGTGGTGGCGGGAGAACAGAAGCTAACCGTCGTGTTCTCCGACGGACGCAAAGTACCGGCCCATCTGATTCGCGCCGATCAGTACTCCGACCTGGCCGTCATCCGCGTCCAGACCGACAATCTGCCCGCGCCGCTGCAGTGGGGAAGCAGTGCTTCCGTGCAGCCGGGCGATCCGGTCCTGGCCATCGGCAGCGCCCTGGGAGAGTTCCGCAACACCGTCACCTCCGGCGTGATCAGCGCGCTGGGCCGCACCATTCAGGAAAGTGCGCAGGTTTCGCTGCACGGCATGATTCAGACTGACGCCGCCATCAACCAGGGGAACAGCGGGGGACCGCTCCTCAACGATCGCGGCCAGGTGGTGGGCATCAACACCGCCGTCAACCGTGGCTCAACCACGGACAGTCTCTTCGGCGCCAGCCAATCGGTGGTGGCCGAGGGGCTCGGGTTTGCCATCCCCAGCGGCACCGCCCGAACGGTGGCGCAGCGGCTGATGCAGAACAAGCCGACGGCCGAACTGGGCGTTCAGTACGTTGAGGTCAGCCAGCAGCTTTCCACGTACTACAACCTGCCTATCGGCGCCTATATCCAGGCGGTAGCGCCCAACTCCTCGGCCAGCAAAGCGGGACTGCAGCCCCGCGACATCATCACCAGGATCGATGGCCAGAAGGTGACCGATCAATCCACGCTGGATCAGACCATCGCGGGCAAAGCGCCGGGGCAGACGGTACAGCTCACGATCTGGCGCAATGGTTCGACCTTCACCCGAACAGTCAAGCTCGGCGCCAAGTCATAGAGCCGCCGTCTCGCATCGGTCCCGCCTACTCGTCACCCTGACCCGCCCACGTTTCGTGGTTCCATCAACTGCATTGATGTCTTTCGGGGTACCCACCGCAGTGGGTCGAACCCAGTGCAACTTCGGTTTGTGCCCCCGCCGTGTCACCTATTTGGGCGATCAACCATGCCACCCCATACGACGTCTCGAGGTGCGTCGCCAGAAGCTGCGCGGCGGCGCAGACCGCAATAAATTGCGATAACTACGAAGTACAGCGGAGAGTTGGGCGGTACAGCTACGTCTGAGGAACGGATGAGGTCGCGTCGGTGATCTCCGCGCCCGTTAGCTCCAGCAGGCGATCCGGCGTGATGCCGAAGATGGCGTTGTAAGCGCCGGCAGCGGCGTAGACCGTCTGGTGGTCCAGCAGGTACCGGTCGAAGAAGGTGCGCAGCGGCTGCCGGTGCCCGACGGGCGGAACGCCGCCCACCGCGTATCCGGACAGGGCGATGCACTGCTCGGGCGTCGCCATGCGAACCTTCTTCACGCCTAGCTGCCGGGCGAAGCCACGCGCGTCCAGGCGCTGATCGCCGGACAGCAAGACCAGCACTGGGCTACCATCCGCCAGGAAGAGCAACGACTTCACAATGGTGGGCACAGAGGTGCCCAGTGCCCGCGCCGCCAGTACTGCTGTACTGGTATCCGCCGGAAGCTCAACTACCTCGATTCCTTCCGGCTCCAGACGGCGCCGCACCTCCGCGACGCCCAGCACCTGCTCGGTCATTTGGGCCCCTCCGCCACGGATTCTATCCTTCGGGTGGGGAGGACACCGATGACGCGACTGAGGATCCTGATCTGGCACATCCATGGGAGCTATCTTGACGCCATTACCAGCGTGGAGCACGACTGGTACCTGCCGGTTCGAGAGGGGCATTACGGGGGCCGCCGCCTGTCCAGTCCACCCTACGTCCACGAGCTTGCTTACGAGGAGGTCGGCGACCTGGATCTCGACCTGGTGATCTACCAGTCGCCCACGAACCTCTTCAGCGACGCTCTCAATACGCTTAGCCCACGGCAGCGCCGCCTCCCCACAATCTATCTGGAGCACAACACCCCGAAAACCAGCCCCTACGACGCCCGCCACCCGGTGGACGATCCCACCATGCTCCTGGTCCATGTCACCGACTTCAATCGCGTGATGTGGGACAGCGGCCGCACGCCAACATGCGTGATCGAACACACAGTCGCGATCGACCAGGACGCCCGCTACAGCGGAGAACTGGAGCGGGGGCTGACGGCGATCAACGGGATCCAGTACCGGCCGCGCATCGCCGGGCTGGATCTCTTCCTGGAGGCCCGGGAGCAGGTGCCGCTGGACCTATGCGGGATCGACACCGAAGCGCTGGGGGGGTTGGGTGACATCAAGTACAACGTCCTGCACCGGCACATGGCACAGTACCGCTTCCTTTACAGCCCTATGCGCTATACCAGTCTGCCACTGGCCGTGATCGAGGGGATGACGCTGGGAATGCCGATCGTGGCACTGGCCACCACCGAGGTGCCGAGCGTGCTCCGAAACGGCGTCCACGGCTTCATTGCGAACGACAACGAGGAGCTTATCAGGGGAATGCACTGCCTCCTGAAAGAGCCGGCGCGAGCCGCAGAGATGGGACAAAGGGCGCGGGAGCTGGCCGAGGAGCGGTTTGGGGTGAAGCGTTTTCGCACCGCCTGGAACCAGGCGTTCGAAGCCGCTCGCTCACTCCGCAGCTAGTCCTCGGCTCCCCACAGCAACCCCACGGGGGTGTATATTTCAATATCCACTTAATTACTGAAAGAAGCGTTCATGCAGGAGGCCTACCGCGCACTGGCTGATCCACATCGCCGCACCATCCTCCGCGTGCTTCGTGGCGGCGAGCGCACCGCCGGGGAGCTGGCCGCGGCTACCGGCCTTCGCCCAGCGGCGCTGACCCACCACCTCACCGTCCTCAAGCTGGCAGACCTCGTTCGCGTCGAGCGCCGCGGCCAGTTCCAGGTCTATTCCCTCAACACCACCGTCTTCCAGGATCTTTTGTCCGAGCTTCTGGGCTGGGTGACCGAAGCGATCCCGGATGACGGCAGCTCTTTACCCACAACCGGAGGCCCGACATGACCCGATCGTTTCGCACCATCTCCATCACGGCCGACGCCGTCGCCTTCCTGGCATCGGCGCTGGCCTACCCCTTCTTGCCCGAGCGCGTGGCAACTCACTTCGATGACGCGGGCCGTCCCGATCGCTATGGCTCCCGAGCTGCCGCGGCTCTCACTCTCCCGGCGATCATGGCAGCTCTGGCGGCGTTCGGTGCCCGTCTCGCCATGTGGCCCGGCCGCCGGGATCGGGAAGACAGAGAGTCTGGAGCTCGGGCCTTGCACGAGGCGGTGAGTTTCGTGCAGCTTGGGCTCCTCTCAGGTCACCTTGCCGCGCTGGCCAACGGCCTCGGCCTCCGTTTCAACATGAGCCGCGTACTTCGAGGGATTTACGGCGTTCTGATGATCTCTCTGGGCAATGTCATCCCCAAGCTTCCGCGGAACGGTCTGGTCGGCATTCGCACTCCGTGGACCCTGGCCGACCCCACTGTGTGGGAGCGCACCCATCGCCTGGCAGGCTATCTCATCACCGCCGCGGGCGTGGTGGACCTCCTCTCGCTGCCCGTGAAGGGCAAGCGAGCTGCCCGGCTCCCCACGGCGACCCTCCTCGGCGCCATAGGCGCCTCGAGCGTGTACTCGCTCATCGCCTACGCGCGACGCGACCGCACCCGCCGGAACTCCTGAGGCAACCACAGTCCCGCGGAGTTCAACCGGAGGTACGTGTATCTGCCTCATTGAAGGCGAGTGTGTGCCTTCCCGTACGCGTCATCAATTAACTGCGGGTTAATAGCGTGGGTATACGGTACTGCGCGCGTACACCTCGGAATGGAGCCAGTTGGCCGCACGGTATTCGGTCCGCTCAGTTCGCGACGACATGAGAAGGAGGGCTCACCGGCATAGCGCCGGCGTCGCGGTCACGAGCCGACGTTGACCGGAGCGAATGGAGTCTCCGTGCAAACCAAGCGACGCGTGCACGCATATCGAGGAAAGGATAGCAGTACTACACATGATTACGGATCTCTTGCGAACCCGTAGCACGAGGCGGGCGCTGCCACTGTTGCTTGTGTCAACGGTGATCGCGGCAATGATTGGCTCCGGAACAGCCCATGCTGCAACTGGCGGTCAGGGCGCAAAGCCCGCCGTCCGTCCCCCCACTCCGGCTCCGGCCGCATTCCGGTCTCAGTTGAAGGCGTTCTACGCACAAATTGTGCAGATGGGGAACCAGAATCCCGGGTTCAACAAACGTACTGGCCTCGCCGGTCTGGGAAAGCAGGGAGAACGCGCCGTCGGAGAGATGAGCGCCACCGACCTCGCTACTCTCTACCATGTCGTGGCGTTGATCCCGCAGTGGCGGCACGCGCCCGCAGAACTTGCGGCATATGACCACCTCCGCCTCGGTACGAAGTCAGGCAATTCGCCCAGGGACATTCTGCCTGGCGCCACGTGTGTCGAGAGCGGCACCACCTACACCGAGGTCGGCCTGGCCGCGGTGATCGCCGCGAACGACGCCGCACAGGTGGCGGACATCGCCGTGGAGATCACGCCGGACTCTGCTCTCGAGGGTGCCCCGGATCCGCTCCGCATCGCGGCTGTTGCGATCTCCAAACCTCTTGATCTGACTGCCACCGGCGTCCAGAATGCGCACGACCTCTACTCGGAGTGTTCGGCCGACCAGCAGGGCACCCTGATTCAGAGCATCTCCGATAACCTGGCCACGGACACGACCAGTATCCTCACCGCCATTTCCACGCTGAACTCCGACCTGGATACCAGTGTCACCAACATTCGCAGCGATATCTCGACGCTGAAGTCCGACCTGGATACCAGTGTCACCAACATTCGCAGCGATATCTCAGCGTTCAAGGCCGACATGGATACCCGACTAACCACGGTTGTCAGCAAGATCGACGGCGTCCAGGGCACGCTCGACACGACCATGGAACTGCGGCAGATCCACATCCAGGTCGTCACACCACCCGGTGGCAGAGACGTCCTGGTGTCGACCACCGAAGGCGGGCAGCCGATCACGGCGACCCTGGTGTCGATCAAGGTGGCGTCGGCACCGCACCCGCTCACGTTCACCGACATGACCGGGAACGTGACAACCTCCGCCCCCACCGCGGGCGTTCTGGACGTCACCTTCCCCAACACCAATGCAACCAACACGGTCTTCCAGATCGTGGTCAAGGAGACCAGCACCATTGACGGCGCGTCCGTAACCCACTACGGCACGATCCTGGTCAACCAGCAGAGCACCTAGAGCGCTTCCGGAGGGCCCAGCTCACCGGATTCGCAACCACGGAGACCTCCTGGCATCCGAGACCACCTCGGGGCCAGGAGGTCTCGTGGTGTTGCCGTCGTTATTCATGGGCCGCACCGCCAAAGCGGTGCGTGCCTCAGCGTGCGGAGAGGGCGCCGGCCTTTCGGTGCTCGATCGTTATGTCCTGGCACGAGGGACCTGCGCACTGTTCCAGTTGCAGAAGCCGTTCGTGCAGGTTCTCGACCAGTGACTGCTTGCTCGGCCAATGCGCCAGGTTGTTGAGCTCGTGCGGGTCCTTCTGCAAGTCGTACAACTCTCGGTCGCCCGTCCTGTACTCAATGTAGACGTAGCGGCCGGTGTGGACTCCCTCGTACGGCACTGCATTCCCGGTCTTCCCTTCCAGCAGGAAATCGCGCTGCCAGACCATCGTCGGGTCTTTCATGAGCGGCACCAGCGAGCGGCCGTCCACCAGACGGAGCGAGTGCGCCCGGGCCAGGTCGAGGATGGTCGGCGCCAGATCGACATTGACCACAGGTGAGCTACGGACCTCCCCGGCAGGGATTCCGGGACCGCGGATGATCAGCGGCGTCCGCAGCGCTTCTTCATAGGGCCAGTACTTGCCGAAGGGGATGCGGTGCTCGCCCAGGAAGAAGCCATGATCGGTGGTATAGATGATGACGGTGTTGTTGAGGATGCCGGCATCGGTGAGGGTTTGCACGATCCGCTGCACGGCATCGTCGACCGACAGCAGCGATTCCAGCCGGTCCTGGTACATCCGCTTGATGATCTGGATCTCGACGGGATTGAAGCGCGGCCAGTCTCCGCTCGTGCGCATGAACCTGGGCTTGTCTCCAAACTTACGCTCGTTGAACGACGGGGGCCGTGGCAGCGACACATCGCGGAAGGTGTCGGCATACTGCGGGGCGGGAACCGCGTATCCATCCGTTACCGGCCGGCGGCAGATGTGCTTGTGGGCCGGCGTTCCGCCTTTGGTGACCGTTTGCCAGAAGTAGCAGCCATGAGGCTGGGACATGCCGGGCGGAGGCGCGTCCACGCCGGGGACGTCCTTGGGGCCGGCGCCGGAGTGCGGCGCCAGCAGGGCCAGGTTGAGAAAGAAGGGCTGGGTAGACGTCGCCTGGCGCTTGATGAAGTCCACGGCCAGGCTGGTGAAATAGTCGGTGGAGTAGTACTCCTGCGTGGCCGGGTAGTTGCGGAC
This sequence comes from Chloroflexota bacterium, assembly GCA_025966365.1. GTDB lineage: Bacteria > Chloroflexota > UBA5177 > UBA5177 > UBA5177 > JAICWV01. The sequence goes on from JAICWV010000014.1 coordinate 9,711, forward strand.
CACGCCGTTGTTGTTGAGATGGAAGCCGTAGTAGCGATAGGTGAAGGGATCGATCGACCCATGCCACTCGTTCCAGCCGGGTGGGATCAGCGTCGGATCGTCGCGCCCGTACCCGTTCAGGTACTTCCCGATGTGGGCGGTGTGGTAGCCCGCATCCTGCAGGGCGACAGGAAAGGTTGTCTGCTGGTTCTCAAACTGCTGGAACCCTTCTCGAACCGGCAGGTTCGCCCACACCCCGTTGTTGTGGGTGTACTGGCCGGTCAGATAGGTGGCGCGCGACGGGCAGCAGAGTGGATAGGAGACGTAGCTGTTGCTGAAGGTGATTCCCCCATCCGCAAGCAGCGCTTTGACTTTCGGCATCACGCGCATTGACTCGACCGTCTGATCGTCGGTCATGATCATGATGATATTGGGCCGGGTGCCGGACGGCGTTGAGGTCGTCTCCGGAGATACCTGAATGGTCGGCGTGCCGGCGGTCTGCGCCACGGTCTTGACCTGCGGGGACAACGACAGGACGACAGACAGGACCAGCAGCGTACCGGTCACACCCGCCGATAGCAAGCGTCGTGGAGGAAATGGGGCCGAGCGAAGCCGGCCAGGGGATAGAAACGTCATAGCGCGTGGCTCGGGGGCGGCTTTTGCGGGTGGTCCCGTCGCCTTTCGAGCCGTCCGAACAATGTAGCAGGCCAATGGGCCAGGTGCAAAGGGAGCGGGGCCGGGCTCCCGCTTTGTTATCCGGTGCGTCCGGGAATACGTACGCAGTTGATACAACCAGTACCGCGCCGGCCAGCACGCTGGAGGATGGAGCGCAGGTAGGTATTATGAGCCATCGTCGGGCCGGGAACAGAGGGAAACATGATGAAACTTGCCGTTGAAGTCGTGATCGCAATCGTCCTGCATCCCCTGGCGGTGGTGCTGGCATGGATGAGTCTGGTGCGGCGCCGCGATCTCAGCCTCTCGCAGAAGCTGATCTGGGCGGTCGTTTGCCTGATCTGGGGCATCGGGCCGATTCTGTACATCCTGCTTGAAGACGGATCACTCTGGTAGAGAGGCGGATTCAGCACAGAGTGGTTCTGGCTCACCATCGCATGATCCCCCATCAACCTGGCCACACAGCCAAGAAATAGTGCACCGGCGGATAGGTCGCCGGTCAGCTCGCGCTCACGCGAAGCTGACCGCGTTCCGGCCGCACGAGCTCCTTGCATACCGGCCCCAGCAGCTTCTCCTGCAGATTGCCGGAGTCCTCCGTCAGCACGTGGACCGCGCTCCCATGGAAAACACGCCCCTCTACCGTTCCGCACTCCAGCACGCCGCGCTCCTCCGGAGCCAGCTGATCCAGCCGCGCTGCCAGCAGCGCGCCTTCCGGCACCACACCGCGGGTGGTTCGCTGCCGGTGGCAGCGCACCACAGGACGGTCATCGAGCCTCATGGGGTGCGGGCATCGAAGCCGGCCTACGGTCCGGCGGGCGATTGCACATCGCCCCGGAAACCCCAACCTCCCCGCTGCAACATCTTGGGCTGCACCCCGGGTGTGACTCACGATTTTGCAGCGGGAAGGTCTGGGAGCCGGGCTGCACGGGAGCGGCGAGCTCCGGCTCGCCGGCCGCCGGTGGTCAGCTTTGGTTCCGGCACCCCGTCTGTTGCTGGTATGGCTGCACCGACGCGTGCCGGCGCTCTCCGTGCCCCCGAGATGCGTGGCCAGGCTGCGCGAACGCGCAGCCGGCGTGCGGGAGCACGCCGCTACTTGACTGCAAAACCGTGAGTTACACTCACCTGCGTTCCTTCTCTATGGGTGCTATATAGACACGGGCCGCCGGGCCCCAGGTCTACCCAGTCGAGGAGGATGTGCCGATGTCAACCGCGGAGCGCGTGATGGAAGCCTATGTGGCAATGTGGAATGCCACCGACGAGGAGGAGCGTCGCCGGCTGGCGGAGGAAGCGCTGACCGAGGGCGCGGCGGTCATCTACCCGACTGTTGTCGCGCACGGCCGCGCCGAGACAGTTACCGCTATCGGTCACTTTCAGGAGCGGGTGCCGGGAGCCCGGTTCATTGCCACCAGCGTTGTCGAGCAGCACCACGGCTGGCTGCGGACCTCGTGGGACATGACGGTGCCGGACGGGACGGTGCGGATGCAGGGCGAGGACGTGGCCGAGGAGTCACAGGACGGACGGCTGTCCCGCGTGATCGGCTTCCACAACCCGCTGCCGGAGCGTCCGTAAGTCCGGCCGCGATGGTCAGTCGGTGAGCACCATCCACTGCTTGCCGTCGATGAGCTCGCGCGCCGCATCCGCGTGCCCGGCATGGCAGGCGGTCTCCACCATCACATGCAGGATGGTGTCGCGCAGGTTATCGAGCCGAAAATTGCCGAAGAAGTCGGGCCACCAGGCCGGAGCGGCATCCAGCGGCGTGGCCGCGATGATGGCGTTGGAGCGCTCGATCCCCTGCCGGTAGAGACTGAAGATGTCGTGGGCCTGCACGTCCGGAGCCACCTGCCAGGCATTGCCCTCCCCGGACATCTCCTGGACGATATCCGGCTCCCCGGCGGTGACGGCCTGAAACCAGAACCTCTCCACGTCAATGGCTAGATGCTGCACTAACCCCAGGCAGGTCCACCCGGACGGCAGTACCGGCCGTTTCAGGTCCTCCTCGGAAAGGCCCTCCAGATTCCCGAGCACATGATTGCGCTGACTGTTCAGGTAGGCCACGAGCATCTCGCGCTCATTGGCGGCCTCCGTCTGCGTCATGGTCACAACTCCTTATACGGGAGGTCTAGACGAGCGTAGCAGACGTTTTCTGGGCTGCGTCCCCAGGTGGAAGTCCGCCTCAGGATTCGACAGCGTCTGACGTCGGGCCGATGTGCGATCGGCCGGTGCGCCGCAGCGGATGGAACCGGGAGCCGGCCCCTACCAGACATTGGTCCGGATCACGGTTCCGGGAAGTGCGGGCATCGAGGCCGCTCCGCTGCAACAACCTGTAGCGCCCTCGGGAGGTACCGCCGATTGTTTGTGACTCTCGAATAATTAGTGCTAGCCTAAGCATATATTCAGCACTCGGCCCAGATCCGAGGGATAGGTATCGCATGGAACAAGCGGTCTCACAACCCAACGCATCGGCGCTCCCCAACGTCCAGCTTCCGCCCGGGAAGCGCAATGCCGTGCTCTTCGCCGTGCTGCTCGGCCTCTTCCTCGGCGCCCTCGATCAGACCGTGGTCGGCACGGCGCTGCCCCGCATCGTCACCGATCTGGGCGGCAACGGCTACTACACCTGGGTGGTCACCTCGTACCTGCTCACCAGCACGGTCACTGTGCCCATGTACGGGAAGTTTTCCGACATCTACGGGCGCAAGCTGCTCCTCCTGATCGGCATCGGACTCTTCCTGGCCGGCTCCTGGCTCTCCGGCCTCTCTCAGACCATGGCAGAGCTGATCATCTTCCGCGGCCTGCAGGGGCTGGGCGCGGGTGCCCTCTTCCCCATCGCCCTCGCTATCATTGGCGACATCTTCACGCCCCGGGAGCGCGGCCGCTACCAGGGTTTCTTCGGCGCCGTCTTCGGCCTGAGCTTCCTGGTCGGTCCCTTTATCGGCGGCTGGATTACCGACAACATCAGCTGGCGCTGGGTGTTTTACGTCAATATGCCGGTCGGCCTGGCAGCGCTGATCGTGATCGCCGTCATCCTGCCCAACTTCCATCCTCCCGTTCGGACCCATTTGCGCGACCTCGACATCCTCGGCATCATCGTCTTCACCGCTGCCATCGTGCCCATTCTGTTCGGGCTGACCAATAAGGGCCTCACCAACTCCCACGGTCAGCTCTACGCGTGGACCGACCCGGGCGTCGGCGGTCTGCTGCTCCTCGGCATCATCCTGCTCGGCGTCTTCCTGGTCATCGAGGCGCGGGCCAAGCAGCCGATCGTGCCGCTCGGTCAGTTCCGGGTGCCGAGCATCTCGGTGACCAACGCCGTCGTCTTCATGATTTCCCTGGGCATGTTCTCGGCAGTGATCTTCCTGCCCCGGTATTACCAGGCAGTGCGAGGCATTAGCGCTACCCAGTCCGGCTATATGATGTGGCCGCTCCTGGTGGGACTCATGGGGACCAGTATCGGCGCCGGCATCCTGGTGAGCAAGATGGGCCGCTACAAGATCCTGTTCGTCGTCGCCATGGCGATCTTCGCCTTCGGCTCCTTCCTCATGACCCACATCGCGGTGGGGACGGCCGACTGGACGCTCTGGATCTGGATGTTCGTGATGGGAGTGGGCATCGGCCCCTCGATGTCCGTCTCCACGGTGGTAATCCAGAGTGCGGTCGGCCCATCCGAGATGGGAGCGGCGACCAGTACCATGACCTTCTTGCGGCAGATGGGCGGAACCGTGGGCCTGGCCATTGCCGGCGAGTTCTTCGGGGAGCAGTTCACCCAGAAGCTTGCTCCGTCCCTGACCGCGCACGGCGTACCGGGGCGGGTCATCCAGCGTTTCCATGGAGGCGGCTCCTCTATTGGCAGCCTGACCGGCGTCGGTCTGAAAACGCAGCTCGCCCATACCTTGCCGCCGCAGCTGCACGGCCTGATTCCACGGATCGTGGCCGGTGTCAACGATGCCTTCTCCCAGGCCATCGGCCAGGTTTTCTGGCTCACCGTGGGCGCGGGCATCATCGCCTTCATCGCGTCGCTCTTCTTGCCGGATCTCATGCTGCGCGGCGCGAGCACCTCCGCCGAGATGGCCGATGTGATTCCCGGAGCCGACGTGCCGGCCGATGAGAAGGAGGCGGCGGGATGATCGAACAACGCATCGGCCAGGAGACCGACTTCCTGGACGAGGTCCTGGACCAGATCGACGATCTGGTGTCCTACCAGCGCCGGTCTTTCTGCGCCCACGGTCCGCATCGCGAGCTCAGCCTGCCCCAGCTCTTCCTCCTTGTAATCTTGCACGAGCGCGGGACGCACACCGTCTCAGGGCTGGCGGAACTGCTGGGTGTGACCGCCCCCTCCACCAGCACGCTCATCGACCGGATGGAGGAGCGAGGGCTGCTGGCGCGCGAGCGGGACGCCGGGGACCGGCGGGTGGTGCATGTGGCGATCACGGACGCGGGCCATACTCTTCTCGACGAGATGATGGGCATGCGGCGCGACCGGCTGCGTCAGGTCCTGGCGCGGATGAACGCGGATGAACTTCAGCATGTCATCGGCGCCGTCCAGGGTCTGCGCCGAGTGCTCGGGGAGGGCTGCTAGCGCAGCAGCGGCGGAGTGTCCGAGCCGCTCACCGGATCGATCCTGGTCACGACCCAGCCCCGGTGGGCCACGAACCACTGTCCTGACCCGGTGAGCGCGTCATCGTCGCGGGTCGTGTCCGGCCCGCGTGGGTCGCGCGTGAGGGTCCAGTCCTCCTGCCATGTGGTATCAGCCTCGGACCCCTCGACCACCTTCTCGGTGGCGTCGTCGCGGACCATCTGTTCGCCGCGCAGCCAGAGCCGGACCGTCACCACTTCTTTCCCATCCACCAGCAGCGCTTTGACGATGCGCGCGTCGTCGATCTCCAGTCCGGGTGTCAGGTGGTGGTGATGCGCGGCGGAGTCGCGGCCGACCGCTTCGCGAAGCTGGGCCTCGAGGTCAGGACTGAGCTCGGCCTGACCCAGGTCGGGCTGCTCGTACACCCGTGCCCGCTGCAGGATCAGGCAACAATCTCTGGCAACGGAGACCACCTCGTGATCGCTAAACGTTTTGTCGGCGTCACTGAGCGGCTCGACGCTGACCCCCGGAGCTTCAGCATCGGGCAGTTTCTCGAATTCGGCGAACATCGCCCGGTTGTCGACAACCTCCTGATCCATGTCCTTCAAGACGGCGTTGAGCTTCTCGTCGAAGCCCGGGATGAGGAGGTTGTCGATTTCGTCCGTCATTCCGGGATGCTTCTCGACAACCTGATCGAGCTCGCGGTCCACCACGCCTTCACCGGCGTGATCGTTTGTCGGCGGTTGGACTTCTTCGGTCACCGGTACGCCTCCAGAAAGGTTTCCACAAGTATAGGGCGGCGCTCAGACGAATGCCGGTACCCCACTCGTGCTACCCGGCGATCGCGCTCGCCTCATGGGAAAGCAGGCCGACCGTGGTGCCGGCCACGGCACGGACCTGGTAGAAGTACTTCGTGCCCGAGACGGTCGCTGCGTCCAGGTAGGTCGTGCCGGTCACGTTGACGGCAATCGGAGTGGTGCTCTCGTTTCCAGAGGAGGTACCGCGATAGACGTTGTATCCGGTAATGCCTTTGCCTCCCATGCCCGGCGGAGCCTGCCATGACAGGTTCACGCCGGCAGCGCCCCTGGAAGCGGTGGTCGCTTTGAGGCTCCGTGGTGCATCCAGGGTTGGGACCGGCGTGGCAGTCGGCGTACTGGCGGGAATCCGTGTCTTTTTCGGCCCGGGCGTGGCCGTTGGGGTGTTGGTTGGCGTGCTCGTCGCAGTGGCAGTTGGCGTATTCGTGGGCGTGTCTGTTGGGGTGATCGACGGGGGGACATTGACCACCGGGACATACGTCCAGGTATCGGCAAGGTAGTTGCCGGCGGAGACGAAGCCACCAAAGAGGAGGAACTGGCTGGTGGCGGCATCGAAGGTCATGCCGGCCGCGTCCCGAGCAGGAGGTGCGTGGACCGGGGACTGCTGAGTCCAGGTGCTCCCGTCCCAGGTCCAGGTATCGCCCAGCCGGCCGGCGGCACTGAGCCCACCAAAGAGCACCAGCTGCCGGGTAGCCGGATCGTGGGCCATGCTGGCCCACTCTCGCGCTGGAGGGCTGGTGCTCGGCTGAGCCTGCGTCCAATTACTGCCGTCCCAGGTCCAGGTGTCACCCAGAACACTGCTGGAATCTGCTCCCCCAAAGAGGACCAGCTGGCCGCTGGCTGCGTCGAATGCCATGCCGGCACGACTTCGAGCCGACGGACTGGCGCTCGGCTGCAGCTCACTCCAGGAGGGCTGACTGCCACTCGCGCCGGCAAACGTAGCTCCAAGCAGCGTGCCATAGAGAAGGAGGGCAAGGGCGAGCAGTCCGGCTATTGCTCTGGGGTATGCCCGGCGCGCCGATGCACGGCAGTCCTGGGCCATGAGGTGGGACATCTTCTGTTCCTTTCCGCTCCGGCATGGGCACGTGCTGCCCATGCACCGGGCCTCCCCGCCAAACAGATCCCCAGATGGGATAATCCCGCTCCAGTGACTTCGGCCCACTAGCGCGTATCGCGCCACTGAAATCCAGCGTGTCAATATCTGGTAAGCCGGTGGGGTATAGGGCAACCGAACGACCGGCACGGTTATTGCTAGGTTCCGCCACCAGGAGAAGAACTGGAGGGGAGCGCATGATGACCGGCCGTATTCTGGTCATCGAGGATGACCGGAACATCAGCGAGATGCTGACCGACATGCTCCAGAGCGCCGGCTACGAGGCAATCGGGTTACGCCATCCCGATCTCGTGATGGAGGTGGTGGGGCACGAGCGTCCCGACCTGATCCTGCTGGACGTCATGCTCCCCAGGAAGAGCGGCATCGAGGTCGCGGATCAGTTGTGGGTCAACGGTTTCGGAGCAATCCCGATCATCGCGATGTCGGCATCGCCCATCATGATCGATCTCGCCGGTCAGACCCCGTTCTTCGAGTCGGTGCTGCAGAAGCCGTTCGAGATGGATGCCTTCCTGGGCGAGATCCACGACGTTCTCAGGGAGCACATTCCCAGCTTCGAGTCAGAGGCAGCCGGATATCCGATGTAGCTGCCGAATGACCCGGCTTCTCTGCCTCTAGAACTGGCCGAGGACGGCATACGGCAGGACTCCAGGCATGCCGCGTGCCATGCCACACGGCACTGGACGATACAGCAGCGGGCCGGTATACCTGTACTCGTTCATAGGGAGGACATGGTGGTCATCGCTTCCCGGTCTGCGCCGGTCACGCAGACCACGGTAATTTTTCCTGTTCGGAATCTCAGTGCCGCACTGGCACACTATCGCGCCCTGGGCTTTGTCCTGACCTGGCTGGACGAGGACGCAGCCGTGGCCGTTGTCGAGCACTCCGGCGTGGTTCTGCATCTCGTTACTCGCTCCGGACCGGGCCCGACCGCGCCGCCTGCCGTCGCGCACCTGTTCGTCGGTGATGCGCGTGCGCTGGCCGTCGAATGGAGCAGGCCCGGCATCGACGGGACGACGGTCCTCTCCGCGCCCGTCGAAGACGGGTGGCAGGCAGGGATACACGGCGATCCAGACAATAACCTGATTCACTTCAGCTCCGAAGACGACGCATAGCCCAACGTTGCTGTGAGAGCAATGTAGGCTGAAGCGTAAGCGAGCCTGCTCACTCCCCTATGCGGCCGCGCACTCGCCCTCTCAATCCGGAGCAAGAACTGCATGAAGGAGCCGGCATGACAACCACGCCCGATCTCGCCTCGCTGCATAGTGACCTTCAGACGCATCTCGATGAATCAGCTCGCAAGCACGAGGTGCCCGGTGCTGCCGTCGGCATCGTCGCGGACGGCGTCCAGGACATCGCCTGTCACGGTGTGACCTCGATCGACAACCCGCTCGAGGTCACCAGGGACACCCTGTTCCAGATCGGCTCCATCGGCAAAACCTACACCGCGGCGGTCATCATGATCCTGGCCGAGCGGGGCCTGCTGGATCTACATGCGCCGGTTCGCACCTACATCCCAGAGCTCACGCTGAAGGATGAGTCGGTCGCCGAGCACGTCACCGTGCTCCAGCTCCTCAACCACACGGCTGGCTGGGCGGGCGATATCATGCGCGATACCGGCAACGGCGATGACGCGCTTGCCCGATACGTGGCCGGGCTGGCAACCGTCGAGCAGGTCAACCCGCTCGGGACGATCGCATCCTATAACAACGCCGCCGTCAATCTTGCCGGCCGCGTCATCGAGAAGGTCACGGGCATGACCTTCGAGACCGCCGCGCGTGACCTCCTGCTACGCCCTCTCGGCCTGGAGCAGACCACCTTCTCCATCCAGGATGTGATCGTGCGCCGCTTCGTGGTGGGCCACGAGAAGCGAGACGGCCGGCTGCAGATCGCGCAGCCGTGGGGACTGCCCCGGAACGGCAACCCGGCAGGTGGCGAGATCGCACCCGTGACCGACGTCCTCGCCTACGCCCGATTCCACCTGGGTGAGAGCGGTGCCGATGTCCTCGGTCGCGAATCCGTGCGCCGGATGCAGGAGCCGACCTTTCCCATGGGTGGCGGCCACGTCGGCATTGCCTGGATGCTGCAGGAAGTCGGCGGGACCCGACTGGTGAGTCATGGCGGCTCGACCAATGGCCAGCAAGCGGAGCTTGTGTTGGTCCCGGAGCGGAACTTTGCGTTCACCATCCTCACCAATGCGATGGCCGGTATCCAGCTCATCTCCGAGCTGAGCGAATGGATCCTGGCTGGCTATCTCGGCGTCGAAGCGCCGGTGGAGGAGCCGCTCGAGCTGAGCGCCGAAGAGCTGGCCCCCTATGCGGGCTCGTACGACGGCTATGCCTGGATTGCCACCCTGAGTGTCGAGGAAGACCATCTGCGCATGGAGATCGTGTTCACCGAGGCCGGCATCGCCGAGGTGGAAGCTGCCGGCATGGACGTCCCCCAATGGCAGCCCGCCCGCGTCCGCATCCTCCCCAACGACCACTATCTCATCCTCGACGGTGAGTACGGCGGCACAAAGGGAACCTTTATCCGCGAGGGTGAAGCGGTCGTCGCCCTCGACCTTGGCCGTATCGCCCGCCGTATTCCTCCGCAATAAGAAGGAGAAGGTCAGGGCCGGCGATCGAACGGCACGACCGACCGACCAGACCAGCGCACGGAAAAAGGGCGCCGCGAGCGCGGCGCCCTTTCCTTTACGAACACCCGACGGGCGGGTGTTCGGTCTTACGTGCTCTTGAGCGCGTTGGCGACATCCTGGAAGGTGTTCTGGATGTACGGGCCGATGGCGAGGATCATGACAATGGCCACGATCGAGATCAGCGCTGCCAGCAGCGCGTACTCAATCATGTCCTGTCCTTCCTCATCCCGTCGGAGCAAGTCCGCCAGAACATCTCGCAGGTTCATCGCCTGCAACGTGAAGTACTCGACCATTTTTTCCCCCTTTCTTTCAAAATATGAACGTTGGTTCGATTGGTAACGATACGGGCTGTGCGCCGATCTGTGCATGGGTCAAAGGAAGCGAATCGCACGACCAACGGAGTACTCCCGATCGCTGTGATAGGATTGCAGGATTTTCCGCCATGACACTCACCCTGGAACACGTCGAGAGCCTTGCCCCCGATGACCGTGTCCTGGCCGCGGGACGGAAGCTTGCCAGACCCGAGGTCTGGCGGCATACCGGACGGCACGAGTCGGTCATCTGGGGAGAGTGCCTGGGCAGCGCCGTCTATGAGGTGCGGGCCGACCTTGCCGACACATCCGGCACGTGTTCCTGTCCCAGCCGGAAACTCCCCTGCAAGCATGTGATCGGGCTCCTTACGCTGGAGGCGCAGGGAGCGCTCGCGGCCCAGACGGATATGCCCTCCTGGGTCACCGATTGGCTCTCCAGACGGCGAGGCACGGAGGAATCGCCGACAATCCCTCCGCGGACCAGGAATCCGGGCGCTCAGACACAGCAACGCGCCGATCGGCGCCGGCAACGCATCCTGGACGGCATGGATGTGCTGGAAGCCTGGATGTGTGACATGGTTCACAACGGCATCGCCGGGATCGAGCTCCAGCCTCGCAGCTTCTGGGATCAGCAGAGCGCGCGGCTGGTGGATGCACAGGCGCCGGGGCTGGCAGGGCGGGTTCGCCGCCTGGCCGGTATCCCGGCATCCGGAGACGGATGGCCCGAGCGGCTTCTCGCCGAGATGGGGAAGATCGATCTCCTGCTTCACGCCTACCGCCGCCTGGACCAGCTCGATCCGCTGCTCCAGCACGACGTCCGCCAGCTCGTGGGCCTGCGCCTCTCGACCGAGGAGGTTGCCGAGCAGGGAGAGCATCTGATCGACGAGTGGTCGATGGTGGGGCAATTGGTGGACGGCGAGGACTCTCTCCACACTCAGCGAACCTGGCTGGTGGGGCTCACCACGGGCCGCTCGGCACTGATTCTTCAGTTCGCGGTGGGGCGGCAGATCGCCTTTCCCTTTGTGTCCTCGCTCAACGCCGTGCAGCGAATGGAGCTGCACTTCTGGCCCGGACGCTATCCGCTGCGAGCACGCATCGATCGACGTCTCGATGTTCCCTACCGGCTCGACGAGCGCCGCCCCGGCCACGCCAGCATCGAGGATTTTCTCGCCGCCACAGCCCGGGCGCTGTCGCGCAATCCCTGGCTCGATCGTTTTCTGGCCATTCTTCACGATGTGGTGCCGGTTATAGAGGAGGGGGGAGCCTGGTCGGTGCGGGACAGAAACGGCGCCGGCCTCCCACTGGTGGGACGTGGCTACTGGCGGTCGCTGGCCAACTCGGGCGGCCACCCCATGGATCTGTACGCGGAGTGGGATGGATTCGCACTCCGTCCCATGGCAATTCGGGTAATCGAGGACATCCCCACGGCAGGGGCGGGCCGATGAAGCGGCTCTCCGAGGTGGCGCTGGCCGGAACTGATCAGCAGGGCTTCGACCTCTTCGGCCCCGAGCTGGAGATCACCGAGATGGAGGCGCTCCTGCCCGCCGACAGGGAGTGTCGCTTCTTGGTGGCGGCGGGGCTGCTCTCCGTCTACGCCGAGGCCGGGCGGCTTCCGCCCAGGGTTCCCGGCATCGACCCGGCGCCAGAAGAATCACTCCCCGCCTGCTCGAAAGAGGTCGCGGAGATCCTGACGGCCATGCTTCAGAAGGGCACCCCCCTGGGGGGACAGACCCTGTCCGGAGCGGACGCGGCCCGGGTGTCGAGCGGCCTGGGCGGAGAGCACGACGACCTCCTGCCGGAAGCGCTGGCGCTGCTGGCGAGTCGGGGCCTGCGCCTGCGGCATGTCCTCTTGCCCTCGCTGCTCGCCACGCGATCTCAGTCGCTCCGCCGCGCGCTTCTCCCCGTTCTCGGCGAGCGCGGACGCTGGCTCGCCCGCTTCAACCCAAACTGGGCCTGGGTTCTGACCATGGATGCCGAGAGCCTACCGCCGAGAGACGCGGCACCAGTGGACGGGAAGCGTGACAAGGCGAGCCGGGCCTACGTCGAGCTTCTGCAGCGGACAATGGCGAGCCTTGCCGACGGGAAGGAGCCGCCGGAGCGCTTGCTCCCCGCCATCCTGCCGGGGGCGCGGTCCATCGCGCCCGACACCATTGACGAGGCACTCTCCCTCTTTCCCTGCCCGGAGCCCGAGGAGCAAGCACTGAAACCATGGCATCGCCTCCTGACCGCCGCGAGCGAGAAGCTTCGGCTGAGGCAACGATTGATCGAGGAGCTGACGACATGATCGAGGAACATTCCAGCGTGCTCGCCGGCGTCGCCCGCGCCAGGTCCGAGCAGCAGTTCGCCGAGGAGCTGGCGGAGCTTCGCATGGCGGATGACCGCCAGCGCCCGCCGCGCTGGGATCTCTCACCCTGGGCGGTGCGAACCTATCTCCTTGGCGGGACGCTCCCCAGCGGATTCGAAGTAAGTCCCAAGTACATCGGAAACGCGCGGCTGATGGAAATTGCCATCTCCACGTTGGCCACCGACCGGGCCCTCCTCCTGTCCGGCGTGCCGGGGACGGGCAAGTCGTGGGTGAGCGAGCATCTGGCTGCGGCTATCTCCGGAGATTCCTCGCTGATGGTGCAGGGAACCGCGGGCACCGATGAGACCGCGGTCCGCTACGGCTGGAATTATGCCCTGCTGCTTCAGAGCGGCCCGTCCGAGCAGGCGCTCGTGCCCAGTCCGGTGATGCGAGCCATGCAAACGGGGCGGCTGGCGCGCATCGAAGAGCTGACGCGCATGACGGGCGAGGTGCAGGATGCGCTGATCACCATCCTGTCGGAAAAGACGCTGCCCGTTTTCGAGCTCAACACCGAAGTTCAGGCGCACAAGGGTTTCAACGTCATCGCCACCGCCAACAGCCGGGACCGGGCCGTCAACGAGCTGTCGAGCGCGCTGACGCGCCGCTTCAACACCGTGGTCCTTCCCCTGCCGGACACCATCGAGGAGGAAGTCGAGATCGTAGAGCGTCGTGTCGCCGCCCTGGGACGGGCGCTCGAGCTACCGGCGGAGAAGCCCGCGCTGGAAGAGATCCGCCGCGTAGTGACCATCTTCCGGGAGCTGCGCGAGGGAGTGACGCAGGACGGGCAGACCAAAGTAAAGTCGCCCACCGGCACGCTCGCCACCGCCGAGGCCATCTCCGTCATCAACAGCGGCCTTGCCATGGCTGCGTATTACGGCGACGGGACCGTCCGCGCCGCCGATCTCGCGGCCGGCCTGACCGGGACCGTTATCCGGGATCCCGTCCAGGATCGCGTGGTGTGGCTGGAGTACCTGCAGACCGTCGTCAAGGAGCGCGACGGCTGGGCAGACTTCTACCGCGCCTGCAACGAGATGCTGTGACCGTTACCGTCTTCGGTATCCGCCACCACGGGCCGGGCTCGGCTCGCAGCCTGGTGGCGGCGCTGACGTCGTTGATGCCGGATATCATCCTCATCGAGGGGCCGCCGGAGGGAGATGCCCTACTGCGGCATGCCGAGGGGGGTGGTTTGCAGCCGCCAGTCGCCTTGCTCGTCTATCGTCCTGACATGCCTCGTCGGGCGGCGTTCTTCCCGTTTGCCGTCTTTTCGCCGGAGTGGCAGGCAATTCGGTTCGGCCTCACCCACTCGGTCCCGGTGCGCTTTTGCGACCTTCCGCAGGCGGTGCAGCTGGCCGCCGATCCTGAGGCTGAAGACACTGCGCCGGTGGAGGAAACAACCGGCGAGCTCGGCAACCTCGCGGACAGAATTCGCGGCGACCCGATCGGCGCACTGGTGGAGGCGGCAGGCTACGAGGATTTCGAGCTGTGGTGGGAGGAGCAGGTGGAGCGGCGTGCCGATCCGCGGGGGCTCTTCGAGGCCATCATGGAAGCCATGCGCGCCCTGCGTGCCGAGGCCGGGGTCGGCGACGAGCGAGAGGAACGGCGTGAGGCACACATGCGGCGGTCTATCCGGAAGGCCGAGAAAGAGGGCTTCGAGCGCATTGCCGTGGTCTGTGGCGCCTGGCACGCCCCGGCGCTGGACGGTCCCTCCTCGGCGAAGAGCGATGCGGCAGTGCTCACAGGACTCAAACGGGTTCGGGTAGACGCCACCTGGATCCCCTGGTCGAACTTTCGCCTGGCGTACCGCAGCGGCTATGGAGCCGGAATCGTCTCGCCGGGATGGTACGCCCACCTCTGGGGCGATCCCGAGAACGCAACGGTGGGCTGGATCGTCCGGTCGGCCCATCTGCTCCGCCGGGAGGGCCTTGACGCGCCCGCGAGCAGTGTGATCGACGCCGTGCGGCTCGGGGATACTCTGGCGGCACTCCGGGATCGCCCCAATCCCGGCCTGAGCGAGCTGAGCGAGTCCATCCGGACCGTCCTCTGCGCCGGCCATGGCGCTCCCATGCAGCTCATTCGGCGGCAGCTGGAAGTGGGAGAGGTGATGGGGACGGTCCCGGAAACTGTCTCCCGCGTGCCCCTGCAATTGGATCTGGAGCGGGAGCAGCGGCGGCTGCGACTGCACGCCGAAGAATCGCGGAGAAGGCTTGATCTGGATCTGCGGCGCGATCTCGACCGCGATCGGAGTGTTCTGCTGCACCGGCTGAGGCTCCTGAACATTCCCTGGGGCGCCCTTCAGGAGAAGGAGATGCTCACGGCGCGGTCAATTCGGCGGGGCACCTTCCACGAGCTCTGGCAGCTGCAATGGCACGTCGAGCTCGTCCTGCTGGTGATCGAGCGCACTATCTGGGGAAATACGCTCGGCGATGCCGCGGAAGCGTTCGTCGAGCACGAGGCCGAGGCGGCAGAGCTTCCTGGACTGACCGAGCTGCTGCATGGTGCCACCGTCGCCAACCTGTCGGGAGCCATCGCGAGCCTGCTCCAGCGGGTGCAGGCAAAGGCGGCGGTGGCCACCGACGTTCGCCATCTCCTGGCAGCCTTCCCACCGCTGGCCCAGGTGGTTCGCTATGGAGACGTCCGCGGGACGGAAGCGCAGCAGGTGCTGCCCATCGTCGAGGCGCTCTTCGAGCGAGCGCTCATCGGTCTGCCGGGTGCCTGCACGAGCCTGGACGACGCAGCCGCAGCCGAGATAGTGACCCTGATGTCTGGTGCCGGCGACGCCCTGTTACTCCTTGACGCCAGCGAGTTGCACGGCGAGTGGCGGGTGCTGCTCCTGCGTCTGGGCCAGCTCCAGAGTGTTCATCCGCTGGTGCGCGGCTGGTGCTGCCGCCGCGCGCTGGAGCAGCGCAGCATCGACACCGGCGAGCTGGCCCGTCTTGCCCGCATTGCCCTCTCCCCGGCCGGCTCCGCGTCCGATGCGGCGGCATGGCTGCAGGGGCTCCTTCGCGGCAGCGGGCTCGCCCTGCTTCACCAGGACGGGCTGTGGGTGGCGCTGGATAGCTGGCTCCAGCGGCTCGACGCCGAAACTTTCACCGCGACTCTGCCGCTGGTCCGGCGGGCCTTCTCCGGATTCCAGGCGCCCGAGCGCCGGGCCATGGGCGAGAAGGTGGCGCGGCTGCGCAACAGCGAGACCGGCCAGAGCGAGCGAGAAGACGGAGGGACGCCCATCGACCGCGAGCGAGCCCGACTTGTGCTTCCGGTGCTGGCGCACATCCTGGGAGGGGATGCCGATGCCAATCGATGAAGCCGAGCGGCTACGGCGCTGGCGCTTGGTCCTTGGGGGTCAGGCATCGGGCCTGCCCGGCCTGACCGGGATCGACGGGGAGATGGATTCCGTTCTGGATGAGTTGTACGACGCCGAGCGATCCGCCGGTCTGGGAAGTTCCGCTCCCAGGGTGGCGCGCTGGCTGGGGGACATCCGGTCGTACTTTCCCACGCCCGCCGTCCAGGTGATGCAGAAAGACGCGCTCGACCGGCTGGGCCTGAAGCAGATGCTGCTCGAGCCGGAGCTGCTGGAGACAGTGGAAGCAGACGTGCACCTGGTCTCCATGCTGCTCTCGCTGAGCCGGGTCCTTCCGACGGAGACGAAGGAGACGGCACGCCAGGTGGTCCGGAAACTGGTGGACGACCTTCACCGCCGGCTGGCGGCGCAGCTCATGCAGGCGGTCCGGGGCTCGCTCAATCGGACCACGACTTCCCGCCGGCCCCGATTGGCGGAGGTGGACTGGCAGCGCACCATCCGGGCCAATCTGAAGTACTATCTCCCCGACGAAAGGACCGTCGTCCCGGAGCGTCTCATCGGCCATGGCCGGCGCGCCTCGGCGCTGCAGGATGTCGTGCTGTGCGTGGATCAGAGCGGCTCCATGGCCCCGTCAGTCGTCTATGCCGGTGTCTTTGCTGCCGTCCTCGCCTCCATTCGAGCCTTGAGCACACGGATGGTCGTCTTCGACACCGCGGTTGCAGACCTCTCGGAGAGCCTTCACGATCCGGTTGACGTCCTCTTCGGCACGCAGCTTGGAGGCGGCACCGACATCAACCGGGCCCTGGCCTACTGCCAGCAGGTGATCGTCCGCCCGGTGCAGACAGTCCTGGTCCTCATCTCCGACCTCTTCGAGGGAGGGAACGCCCCGGAGATGCTGGGACGCGCCGCAACGCTGGTTCAGAGCGGAGTGCAGATGATCTGCCTGCTGGCCCTGAGCGACACCGGGACACCGGCCTTCAACTCCGCCCACGCCTCGGCGCTGTCCTCGATCGGGGTCCCCACCTTTGCCTGCACCCCGGACCTCTTCCCGGAGCTGATGGCGGCCGCTCTCAAACGCGAGGACCTGGAGATGTGGGCCTCTCGCCACGACATCGTCACATCTCGGCCCGTACCATAAACGACCGGCTGTTCAGTGTGAGCCAGCCGAACAGATCGGCCGACTCGTCGTCGGGATCGGCACTGACGTAGACCTCGTCGAGACGTCCCCTGGTGGTACTATCCTGGCAAGCCCGTCGTCAAGACCCAGCCCGCCCAATCCGGGACCTCGTTGTGCGAGATGAGCCGTGGAATCACCTCAGCCGCCATCCTTTGCCGACCTGCTGAAGCTGTACCGCACCGGCGCGTGTCTCACGCAGGAGGAGCTGGCGGAGCGAGCCAACTTGAGCGCCCGGTCGATCAGCGATCTGGAACGCGGCATCAAGCAGCGGCCCCACCGGTCGACGGTTGATCTGATCGTTGCCGCCCTTGATCTGACGTCGGAGGAGCGAGAGGAGCTGGAGGAAAGCATCCAGCGACGGCGTGGCGCCTACCGCATCGTCGGCTCGGCCAGTAGGAACACTCCTCCCACCACGGTACCGGTGCCGCCCACGCCGTTGGTGGGACGCGAGCGAGACCTGGCCGAAGCAGTACACCGGCTCCGCTGGGGCGGTGTCCGGATGCTGACGATCATCGGACCCGGGGGCGTCGGCAAGACGCGACTGGGCATCGCCATGGCCCACGCACTCGAGGGTGATGCCCAGGACGGAGTGTTCTATGTACCGCTAGCTCCGCTGCGCGATGCGGACCTGATCGCCTTGACGCTTTTGCGCGCCCTTGAGCTGCGGCAGACCAGCGGCCGACCCGCGGACGAAATACTGATTAGCGCGCTTCGGAAGCGAGACATGATGCTCGTACTGGACAACTTCGAGCACCTGCTGAGCGCAACGGACCTCCTCTCGCGAATGCTCCACGAGTGCCCTCGGCTCAGGCTGGTGGTGACCAGTCGCACAGCGCTGAAGATTCAGGGAGAACAGCGCTTTGAGCTGGCTCCGCTGGATCTGCCAGGGCCTGAGCAGTTGGCCAATCTCGATACACTCGCCGGCTATCCGGCGGTGGAGCTCTTCGTCGAGCGCGCGAGGGCGATCAAGCGCAGCTTCGAGCTTTCCGAGGCGAACTTGCGGACCGTCGTCGAGATCTGCTCGCGGCTGGACGGGTTGCCGCTAGCCATCGAGCTCGCGGCCGCGCGCATCAACACCCTCACGCCTCAAGCCCTCCTCATGCGACTCGACCAACGGCTCCGGGTGCTGACCGATGGAGTGAAGGATCTGCCCGACCGGCAGCGCACCATGTCTGACGCCATTGCCTGGAGCTATCACCTGCTCGATGCGCCCGCACAACGTCTCTTCCGGAGGCTCTCCATCTTTGCCGGCGGTTGGAGTCTGGACGCGGCCGAGTGGGTCGATCGGCACCAGGGTGCCGTCCTGCTGCGAGATCTCGACGCGCTGGTGGACAGCAGCATGATCCAGGGGCGGGAGACGGCCGATGGAGAGCCCCGCTACTCCATGCTCGAGACGGTGCGCGAGTACGGCGCGGCGCAGCTCGAAGCCGAGGGAGCGCTGGATGAGGTACGGGAGGCACATGCGTCGTACTTCCACGAGCTGGCAGAACGTGCATTGGTCGAGCTGACCCGCCCGGAGGCGGACATCTGGCTCACCCGGCTCAAGCACGAGGAGGGCAACCTCAGGGCAGCGTTGCGGTGGCTGGCGGATACCGAACGCATTCAGGAAGGATTGAGTCTTGCCGGTGCCCTCTGGCGCTTCTGGTATACCCGGGGGTCCTTTTCTGAGGGCCGCAGCTGGCTCTCCCGCTTTCTGGAGCCGGCAGGCGCGGGTCAAGTCGAGCCGGCGCTGCGCGCCCGCGCGTGCTTTGGACTGGGCGCCATGGCCTACTCACAGTCGGATTTCGATACCGCTCGAGCGCAGTACGACGAGAGCCTGGCCCTGTGGCGGGGGCTGGGCGACGACGCCGGCGTCGCGGCCGCCCTTAACGGTCTCGGTACCGTTGCCATCAGTACTGGCGACTATGCGCGTGCCGAGCGTCTCCTCAGCGAGTGCGTGGAATTGCGGCGTCGCGACAGGGACCGATTCGGGCTCGCCGCCGCGCTCAATAACCTCGCAAACGCGGCGCGCTACCAAGGAGACCTGCAGCGGGCGGCGGCACTCTATGACGAGAGCCTGGAGATCCATGCAGAGGGCACCGCTCCTCTCGGTGCCGCTGCCACGCTGAACAACCTGGCGCAGCTCATGCTGCTTCGAGGCAACTACCAACGCGCCCGTGAGCTGTCCGAGCAAGCCCTCGCTCTCGCGCGGGAGTTCGACATGAAGTTCGGAGCTGCCCAGGCACTCGGTGACCTCGGGAGTCTCGCCATCGAGCTCGGCGACCTCAAGAGTGCGGAGGAACGGTACGACCAGGCGCTGGAGATCTATAGGGAGATCGGGGACAAGTCCGGTACCGGCCTGGTGCTCGTCAATCAGGCGAATCTCGCGCGAGCGCGGCATGAGTACGGCCGTGCCCGCACGCTCGCGCTCGAAAGCCTCCAGATCCAGCGGGAGGTCCGTGACGAGCGCCATATAGCGTACGGCCTTCGCTACCTGGGTGACATCGCCCGGGAGCAGGGGGAGTATGCCGAGGCGGCGGAGCACTACCGTGAGGGGCTTCGTCTTGCTGCGAGGATTCATTTCCTGGTGGGCGTGGCTGAGTGCCTGGAACACAACGGCTGGCTGCTGGCGGCCCAGCGAGGGGGGCAGGGGCCCGCGCTCCTCGGGGCGGCGCACTCTCTCCGCGAATCGTTGGGGATGGTGCTTACGCCGATGGAGCGACCCCAGCATGACCGTGCGCTCACCGACCTCCGGAACACCCTGAACGAGGACTCGTTCCGCCGGAACTGGGAGCGCGGACGCGCCATGGGGTGGCAGGACGCGGTAACCGAGATCCTGGAGCGTCCCCATCAGCCGGGTCAGGATGCGGCACCAGCCACGTAGTTCAACAGGGAGTAGAGTTCGTAGAACCGTTTCGGGTTGTTTCCAACCACTTTGACGGTTTTCACACCGGTTCGGGTATAGACCGAGACGAACGCCGTCGCCAGATCGCTCGTGGGGTGCTTGGGGATGATTCTGGCCGGCATCGAAAAGAAGTGCTCTGCATTCGCGAGTCTGAGCAGCCCTGTCAGCGCGATCGGGTACACCTTCTCCCGTGATTTGATGAGATGGATGGGGCTGGATCGCTGCTCCTTCTTCAGGCTCACCCGGCCATCGGTGTAGATGGTGACGGTGAACGAGCCGAGGGTCGAGAACCCTCCCTCCAGCCCAAAGCGAAAGGCAGGACTCCTCGGGTTGGCCGGCAGCTGCCGCACAACCGGTGGCGCGGGCTGAGCGGCCTGGGCCACGGCACCGGGTAAAAGCATGCCGAAGATGAGGGCTATACCGACGAGGACGACCGGGCGGAGTGCTGACATGGACTGCCTCCTCATACCTGAGTGGTGCGGACGGGGAAGGAACGTCGGTTCCTTCCCCGTCCATGATCTGTACTACTGGCAGTAGGTCGCTACGATCGAGCCGGTGCCCGGAGACACGGGGCTCGCGGCGTAGCCGGGGTTGGTCCTGACCACGACGATCTTGGTGATCTTGCCCGACATGGTGCTACCGTTCTTGCTGACCCGATCGGTTACAGCAATCCCCATGTAGCTGGGTACGCCGGCTGGCGGGACCACGCTGTTTCCGGTCGTGGTCGTGAAGGTGCCGCCGCATACCGGCGGGGTACTGCTCGGCACGGCCATGAACCCCTTGTATGAGGACGGTGCCTGCCCGCCGGAGAGCGAGTTCAGCTGATACCAGCTGTCACTCCACCACGTCACCTTCGTGCTCGATGTCGCGCCGGCCACGGTCCTGTCGCCCAGGCTGAAGGCGCCTCGGCTGAGGAACCCGAAGACGATAGCGGACGCAGTGCCGGATGACGGCAGGTAGTACGTGTCTCCGGCGAAGCCGGCCGTCACCGTCTGCGGCCCCAGGGGCACCGTGACCGGGCTGATGGTGCAGCTTGCGGCTCCGGTCACGTCAGTTGGGCCGGTGGTACAGCTCTGGCTGCTCGCCCCGGTCCCAAGCGTCAGGGTCAGGGTGCGGCCCATCAGGGGGATTGCTCCGTCTTCCGTCAGGACGCCGGAGAGATGCGCAACGTTGCCCCCGGCCGCGATGGCCACGTCACCGGTGTAGGAAATCGCGCTTTCCTCCCTGGTGACCACGATGTTGGCCGTCGTGGTGACGTCCGCATGATGCCCGTCATTCACGGAGAAGGTAACCGGGTAGGTGCCAGGGGCAGCGGTCACGGTACCGGACACGGTACCGAATCCGTTCCCATGGTCCGAGAAGCTCAGCCCGGCGGGAAGTCCGCCCACCGTCATGGTGAGGGTATCGCCGGAGTTGACGTCGTCGGCCAGGATGTTGAAGCTCAGCGGATCGTTGTAATCAACCGACTGGTCGGCGATCGCGCGGAACGTCGGCGGTGAGTTCTGGACGGTGATGTTGGCATTGGCGGAAGGGAAGAAGGCAACCCCTCCGAGCTGGTCGTTCGCGGAGAAGACGCCGTTGGTGTTCATGGTGGTCCCATCGGGCTGGGCACCCGTAACCGCCACCTGGAGCACGATGCTGCCCGACGCACCGACGCCAAGGGTACCGATGGTGTAGGTGAGCTGGTTCCCGCTTTGCACCGGTGCGGGGCCGACCGAGGTGGACGAGTACCGGAGCGATGGAGCCAGGTTCACCTGCAGCGAGGCGTTGTAGGCGCCGTCGGTGCCACTGGTGTTGGCGTAATTGAATGTGAGCTGGATGCTGTCGCCGCTATTCCCCGCCACTGCGGTGGGGAGCGCGGTTTCACTCACCGTGCCGGTGGGGTCGTCTGGATGCGCGATGCCGCCATCGGTGTGGCTGTAGCTCGGTGCACAGCCGCTGTTGCCGTAGTCACCGCTGGAATCCGCGCTTCCGAGCTGATTGAGCCACTCCCACTGGAGACGGTACCTGTGACTGTTAAAGATGAGGTTCGTGCCGTCGCTATTCTTGTCGGCCGAGCCGAAGTAGAAGTTGCACTGATCTCCGTTCTCATGGCTCCCGTCGCCGTTGTACCAGGCGTCGAGTCCGGGATCGCTTACCGCCTCGAACTGCTCGTGCGAGCTGGTGTCGGCCGCGGAGTCGGCGACCGGATTGTTCGGCGCGGTCCCGACGACGCAGCTGCTGATGCCGGCGGAGATGAACGCGTAGACGATGTCCTGGTCCGACCAGTACGTGTGGTAGGCGCAGAAAGCGGGGCCACTCGGCGCGGTGGGGAAGGTGCACTCAGACGAATCACATTCCTGGATCCCGAATCCCGTGTATACGAAGTACTCGGCGTTGCTGCCCGACACCCAGCTCGAATTGGCGGTCCGTGCTCGCTGTATGGCGTTGCGGATATCACCGTCGTTGAGCGGATCAGCCTGCGATCCGGCGTGCGGATAGGCGGTGGTATCGACCCAGGAGCCACCATAGCTGCACGAGTTCTGGATCGGTCCATGACTGACCACCGGGTCGGTGGGGTTGGCGGGATCGAAGGACAGCGGCGTCAGGACGTTGTAGTACTTGGTGCCGCACACATCCTGAAAGTACTGCTGCATGAGCCCCTCGAACTGGGCATCGGTGTAGGCGCTCCCCGACGGCTCGAACGACCGCCCGGATGGCAGCCAGAATATCAGGTAATTGGTCGGATTGGGCATCACGTTGCCCCCGTGATAGGTGAGCTCACCCGTGACCAGGCCGTCCGACCGGATTGCGGCCGAGGCCGGGTGAGCCTGGGTCTGGAACAGAAGCACGATCAGAGCGGCAATGAGAATGCTCTTTCGGCGCGGTAGATGGTTCATGGAACTGGCTCTCCTTCCACATGTATGGCGCTTGCCGTTGCCACAGAAGCCGGCGTATGGCCAGTGTGCCCTGGTCGAGAGGCGATGACCACGAACATCCACACGACAAAACCACACGTTCTGCGGAGGTATCAAGGGAGCAGCAGCGGGACAATATCTGCCTGGGGGAGAAGCGATCAGCTGGAACACTCGTCCCCGATGTTTGTTTTGCTGCACAGCGTTGTTGTAATCGGCGAGCGCTATCCTGTGGGCGAGAGCTAATAAGAGAGAAGGAACCTTCCATGACTGACACGCAGAAGTCAACCAAGAGCACCACCGGCAAGGCATCAAAGGGTTTCACGGCAGAGGAACGAGCCGCGATGCGGGAGGCCGTCAAAGAACAAAAGGCAGCCACCGGAGAAAGCGACGTGCTCGCCAAGATTGCCGAGATGCCGGAAGCGGATCGCGTCATGGCCGAGCGGATCCATGCCATCATCAAAGCCAGTGCGCCGGACCTCTCGTCCCGAACCTGGTACGGGATGCCCGCGTACGCCAGGGACGGCAATGTCGTCTGCTTCTTCCAGAGCGCGGACAAGTTCAAGGCGCGGTACGCGATGCTCGGCTTCAGCGATAAGGCGAAGCTCGATGACGGCACCATGTGGCCGGCCTATTACGCGCTGACGGAGCTGACTCCAGCCGACGAGGCACGGATCGCCGAGCTGGTGAAGAAAGCGGTGAGCTGAGGACCAATCTCGCCACCGGGCCCGACTCTGGCCGTGCGGTCAAGGCCCTACGGGTGTAGAGAAGTGCGCTCCGCACCCCGTCGCATGCCACGGGCGTCCTGCCGTGAACACCTGGCCTTGCCGGGCGCGCCTCACGTATTAGCAGCGACGTGAGCTGCAGAGTGATTGCAATTCGTCGCCCGCCCGCGCAGATCAGATCCTGGTCTTCGATGCGGCACGGTGTGCTGAACGTGCAGACGGAGGGCGGTTCGTCCGTGGCCGGCAGCCCGCACCCCGTCTGTCTCTTCATCCGACCAATGCGTGTCCGTACCGGTCCCTCGACAGTGACCATGTTTGTGGATCCGACCGGCGTTCCCCGGTAGCCGGTCCCTCCGCGGGCCGGATGGGAATGGACCAGGGAGTGGGTAGGAACCAGAAGGGGATCGACCCACCGGACCATGGAAGATCCAGCTACAGTCGGGACTCCATGGGGGTCATCGGACAGAGGGGATGCCCACTGCCGGCCACGGAGAAACCATCCTATAACGTGGTCCATTAACCCTGGCTGCAGCCTGAGCCAGACGGTGGGCCGCGGTACAGCGGGCGATTGCACATCAGCTCGACGTTTCGGGCCGGCGGTTGTACATTGACGTAGATTGGACGCCTATTCAGGTGGGCCGGCCTTTTAGCTGGTCTGGCCTGCGGCGAACACCGAGGCTCAAGCCGGAAAGCGAAGGAGATCCGAATCGTGGCTGACTCAGTCGATCTCTACAACACCACGTACAGCAATCTGGAGCTCACCGCGCTCGAGCAGGTGCGGGTAGAGACATATGGCGAGGATCTGGGTCAGAGTAGCTGGCTGACCGCAGATGAGCTGCGCCGGTTTATCGCCTGGCTTGACCTCACACCCGACTCGCATGTGCTTGAGGTGGGCAGCGGCTCCGGCGGCCCCGCTCTCTTCGTCGCCAAACTCACCGGTGCCCGCATTACCGGAATCGACATCAACGAGCATGCTATTGCGGCCGGAACCAGGATGGCGCACGACAGCGGCCTGGAAGGGCGGGTTCAGTTCCAGCAGGTCGACGCCAGTCTTCCGCTTCCGTTCCCGGGAGGAACCTTTGATGCCATCATCTGCGTCGATGCCATCATTCACATGCCTGGGCGCCCAAATGTCCTGGCGGAGTGGCACCGCGTCCTGAAGGACGGGGGCCTGGCTCTCTTCACCGACTCCACCGTGGTGACCGGCCTGCTGACCAAGGAAGAGATCGCAACCCGCGGCTCTATCGGGTACTTCCTCTTCGCCGCACCCGGCGAGGACGAGCGGCTCCTCCAAGAGGCAGGCTTCGAAGTGGAGCGTGCTGACGACGTGACGGAGAACGCCGCGCTGGTCGCCAGCCGCTGGTGCGAGGCTCGCGCACGGCACCGAGAAGCGTTACTCCGTGTGGAAGACGACGGAACCTACGAGGGCTTGCAGCGATTCCTCACCATCGTGGGAACGGTTTCCGCGGAGCGGCGCCTCTCGCGGTTCGTCTTTGTGGCGCGGAAACCGGGCGCCGGGAGCGAGCTCGCCAGGCAGTGAGTCCGGCCCGGCCTCTACTTCCGTCCCAGCGCGTACGCGATCGCCTTTTCAGCCGGCATGCTGTAGCCTGCGTGCCGCGTGCTCTGCCACCGAGCCGTTCCCACGGCTTGCTCCGTACCGTTGAGAAAGTGCCCAGGAATCGCCAGGTCGAAGAGCCCGGGGTGGGCAGCGATTGTCTCCCTGACCGCAGCGGCGGCCCCGGCGAGGGTGGCCGCTCGATTGTGATCTGCTTGCGCAGCAGCCACCGCGGCCAGCGTGTACAGTCCATCCGCAATCCCCTGGTGCTCCTGCAGCACTGAGACCGTCAACAGCGCACCCCGGGCGAGGTGACCGGCCTCATCAACCTCGCCCCTCGCCAGGGCAGCGTGTGCCAGCACGTTGTCGACGCGAGCAGCGAAGACCTGATCACCAATCTGGCGGTATACCCGACCTCCTTCCTGAAGAGCCGCCACCGCCTCGTCACTGAAGCCGGCGTGCAGGAGTGCGGTTCCCAGGTTCAAGTACGACGTGCCGAGCTGCCAGCTCACCCCAAGTTGCCGACAGATGACCACCGATTCGCGAAACGGCTCCAATGCATCGACGTAGCAGGCGTGCATCATGGCCACCATTCCCCCGATCGTGAGGGCGTTCCGGAGATCCATTCGATCCTCGCTTTGCTGAGCCAGTTCATATGCCTCCCTTGCAAGAGTGGCCATGCGTTCGTGGTCGCCCTGTGGAAATGCCAATGCACCCGCTGCCCACATTGCCTTGGCTCGAAGCGAGGCGGGGGCAGACCCCGCCATAGCCACAGCTGCGTCCACCCACCGTCGCCCCTCAGCGAACTCGCCCAGATGTCTCCAGTAACGCCAGAGTGCGACAGCGTATCGGAGGGCAATCACGGTTTTGCGGCTCTCGAGAGCCCAACCCATGCCGGCGCGCAAGTTGGCGCGCTCGATATCCAGGAGCTGGAACCAGCGTTCGTGCCCAGCCCGCACAAGGTTAGGCTCGGCTTCTTCGGCGAGCTGCAGGAAGTGAAGCGCGTGACGGCGAGCCGTCTCTAGATTTTCTCCGGCTTCGACCAGACGTTGGGCTGCGTATTCTCTGACGATGTCCGGCATGTCGTAACGTGCAACCGGGTTGTCATGGTCGAGCGCAACCAGACTCTGGTCCACCAGTGCGCTGATATCTTCAAGCGGACTGCCAGTGTCGCGACCGGCGCCGCAGACGCTGTCCAGATCGTCGAGGCTCCAGCCACCCACGAACACCGAAAGGCGCCGAAACAGCACTTGAGCCGGAGCATCAAGGAGGTCAAAGCTCCAGGCCACGGTATCGCGGATTGTACGCTGGCGCACCGGAAGGTCGACAGGTCCTCCCACCAGAAGATCGAGCCGGTGCTCAAGCTGTCGGCGTATGGAAGCCAGAGGCGCATGCTTCACCCGGGCAGCTGCCAGCTCAATTGCCAGGGGCAGGCCGTCCAGCCTGCGACAGATCTCAAGCACGAGAGACGCACTCGTCGAGTCGAGCTGCAGATCCGGTCTCACCGCATGTGCCCGGTGCCAGAAGAGCGCCGTCGCCGGGGCTCCCAGGATGTCGTGCGATGGGTGGTCGCCGATCTGGGCGGGAGTCTCGAGGGGAGGCACCGGAAACTCATGCTCTCCTCGCAGCCGCAGCGCGCTTCGACTGGTGACCAGGAACGAGATCTGCGGGCAGCTCAAAAGCAGTGAGTAGACCAGTGGCGCCGCTGCCGTCACGTGCTCGAACGTGTCCAGCACGACAAGTGCCTGTCGTTCGGCCAGGTGTTGGCGCAGAAGCTGCTCGAAATTCGGCCCGGTCTCAACTGCGCCGACGGCCTTCGCAAGCTCGGGCGCGACAAGCGACGCGCTCTTCAGCTCACCCAACGATACGAAGTAGACGCCATCCCGGAATGTAGGCTGGGCTGCTCGGGCCGCTTCCAGTGCCAATCGTGTCTTGCCGATGCCGCCGGGACCGGTCAATGTCAGCAGCCGCACGTCGCCGGGCAACAGGGTCGTATTGATGCTTGCCAGTTCCTTCTCACGACCGAGAAGGGGTGTTGGGAAAGCCGGCAAGACAGTCTGTCGAGGGCCCGATAACGGTCCGACAGCGCGTCCGCGCGCCACCGCGTCGAATGCACGACGTTCTTGTTCGTCCAGATTCAGGACGGATGCCAGTCTTCGAGCGGTGTCATGGTGGATCCCGGCGCGTAGTCCGCGCTCGATGTCGCTCACGGTACGCGCACTGATCCCCGCTCGCTCCGCGAGCTCCTCCTGAGTCAGACCAGCCGCCAGGCGGAGGCGCTTGAGCGACGTGCTAAGCGCGGTCTCGGTTTCGTATCTCATGTCCACAACCGCACCACCATTACGAGCGTTCGATTCGGTGACCGAAACGGTGGGCGAATTTCATGGTGCCATCAGCACTGTGGCCCTATCGTAGGTGCTAGACACGACGGGCGCACGCCCGTCTCAGCTGAAAGGAGAATGGTCAGATGACGGCAAACGAAGACAGGAATGTACAGACGGTCTTGCGGCTCTATGAAGAGGCCGGGAATGAAGGACGGCTCGAGGTCCTTGACGAGATCGCGCGGCCGGACCATGTCGAGCACAACCCCTTCCCACAGCAAAGTCAGGGAGTCGAGGGCTTGAAGCAGCGCATCAGCATGATCCGCGCAGCCTTCAACCCCACCTTCACCATCGAGCACATCATCGCGCAGGGTGATAAGGTGGCCGTGATGTGGACCAATCAGGGCACGCACATGGGTGAGTGGTTCGGCTTCCCGCCGACTGGAAAGAGTGTCACCACGCACGGAGTGGATATCCACCTGCTGAGGGAAGGGCATCTCGCCGAGCACTGGGATGTTGTCGACACGACCGACTTCCTGGCGAAAGTTGGGGTGCTTCCGGGAGCCCCGGCAGGAGCAGGGAGCCAGTAATGATCCTTGTGGCCGGGGGCACAGGTCGCCTGGGTACCAGGGTCGTCAGCCTGTTGAGACAGCGAGAGCTTGGTGTCCGCGTGCTGACCCGCGACCGCAGTCGGGCGGCGCACCTCGATGGGGCAGGTGTTGAGATCCTTGAGGGCGACATCCGCGACCCGGTCTCCGTGCGCCAGGCGGTCGACGGCGTGCAGCAGGTGGTGTCGGCGATCCACGGTTTCGCCGGCACAAAGCGCCAGAGTCCCTCCACTGTCGACCGAGACGGCAACCACAACCTCATTGTGGCCGGGAGCGAAGCGGGGGTTGAGCACCTGGTGCTCGTGTCCGTCAAGGATGCAGGTCCAGCGCACCCAATGGATCTCATGAGAATGAAGTACGCCGCTGAGCAGGAATTGAAGTCCAGCGGGCTGGCCTGGACGATCATTCGCCCCACTGCGTACATGGAAACCTGGTGCGAGGTACTTGGCCGCCCGCTCCTTGAACACGGAAAGACGCAGATCTTTGGCCGGGGTCACAATCCGATCAACTGGGTATCAATGTTCGACGTTGCGCAGTTCGTGGAGCTGGCAATTGTGGACCCGACGCTACGTGGTGAGGTGATCGAGGTTGGTGGTCCAGAAAACCTCAGCATGGAGGCGTTCGTCGGCGTCTTCCGGGCAGAAACTGGTGCGCAGGGGAAAGTGGACCACGTCCCGCCACTTGCGATGCGCCTCTCCGCGGTTGCGATGGGGATGGTTAACCCGACCCTGGCCAGACAAATCCGGGCCGGCGTGGTCATGGACACCCAAATGCAGGCTTTTGACGGCGTAGAGGCACGGCGGTGCTTTCCGTCGATCCCGATCACCAGTTTGCGTGAGGTCGTCAGGCGCGACTTCATTGATGCACCGCATCCCTGAGATACGAGCTCACCCTCTGTCTGTGAGAGCGGCGGGGGTACACCCACAGCCGTGGAATGGTCCGACTCACAGGGGGTGAGCTCGTACTAATGCATGGGTGTGACCCACGTTTTTGCAGTAGGGGCGCTATGCAATCGCGAGCCTGAGATGTCGGGGCGATGTGCAATCGCTGGAGTGAATGTAGGGACGATGTACACTCGCTGGATTGGATGCACGGGGGACGTGCACTCGCTGGATTGGATGGGGCGATTTTCAAACGTGGGCCTGAAATGTAGGG
>JAICWV010000237.1 GCA_025966365.1 Chloroflexota bacterium
CCGCGGCCATGGTGAGCAACCTGATGGTGGTGCTCTGTGGAGATCAGCCGCCTTCCCCGGTGGTCAACGCCGGAACCCTCTATTCGTGACCCGGGAGCGCAAGCCGGTCCTCCTCCGTATGGATCCGGCAGTGCATGACGCACTGTCCCGCTGGGCGGCGGACGAGTTGCGGAGCCTGAATGCCCAGATGGAACTGCTGCTACGCCGTGCTCTCACCGACGCCGGCCGCATGCCCAAGCAGGCCGGCCCCCTGCCCCGCCGCGGTCGTCCGAGAGCCGGCGGGCGTGAACCGGCAGAAGTAGGGGAACCCGGCGGCCATCGGCCCGAGGAGTAGGGCCAGGCCTGGAAACAGGCGAGATCGGGCACTCAGTCCTGGCATCTCAGTTCGGCATGACCACGGAATCGGGTCCATGCCCGATAGGGTGGCGCCCGAAATCCTGGGACACTGTTGACGAGCGGAAATGTCCGCCACACAGACAGGATCCCTCAACAAGGAGTGCATCATGAACAGGGAGCTACGCTGGAGAATCCTCACGCTCCAGGTCATTGTCACCATCATCTTTGCCTTTGGCGCCGGCGTCGGCCTCTGGGCGCATAACTTCACCCAGGATCAGGTGCGGTCGCAGCTGACCGCCCAGAAGATCCCGATGCCACTGGCAGCGACACTGAAGACCTCTGAGTACTCGAACGCCGACCGTGCCGCCCTCGACCAGTATTCCGGCACCATGATGGATACCGGCGACAAGGCCAGGGCCTATGCCGACCACTACATCGGTGTGCACCTGAAGGCGATGGGTGCCACCTATAGCCAGATCAGCGCCAAGTACATCAATCTGACCGTGGTCAAGAAGCTTCCCCCGACCAACCCGCAGGTGCAGGAGGTCGGCGGCCTCCGCAACACCATCTTCATGGGCACGATGCTGCGCAGCTCGCTGCTCCAGGCCTGGGCCTTCTGGTTCGTCGGCACCATCGCCCTCTACGCCGCCGTCGGCCTGGCAATCGGGGCTCTGGGCGCCTTCCTGGCCTTCCTCTTCGAGCTCTTCATGGCCCGCAAGCCCGAGGAGACTGCCACCCCCACAGCCATCCGACAGCGAGCCGCGGTCTAACCCCAACAATCGCGCCGCGCTCCCGAAGCCCCCGCTCGAAGCGTACCGAGCGGGGGTTTCGGGCTCCATGGGAAACCCTCATCCGCGCGGGAGCCACCACCCCAATCCCGAGCCGACGGTCGTCCGCCGTATACTTGTCACATGAAAGCGCACACGATAAAGCCCACGGAAGACGATGACACACGGCGAGCGCACATTGTAGTTCCAGTGGAGGTCCTGCAGGAGGTCGACGCCCTGGTGGGGCCACGCCGGAGAAGCGAGTTCTTCATATCGGCGGTGCGGGAGAAGCTTGAGCGAGAGCGGCTCCGCCGCCTGGCTCACCAGGTCGCCGGGTCCTTGAAGGACAGCGAAACTCCGGGGTGGGAAACGCCGGAAGCCGCGTCGGCGTGGGTGCGGGATCTTCGAGAGGAAAGTGAAAGGGGGCGGCTCTCCCATCGGACAAGGGTGTGACGCGGTACTTGCTCGACACCGATGCCTTGATCGACTTCTCGAAGGGAAAGGAGCCCGCGACCTCGCTCATCCTCTCCTGGATTGACGGCAGTGATGTAGTTTCCGTGTGCGCGGTGACAGTCGCCGAGTTTTTCTCGGGAATCAGTGCTGCCAGGGCGGCTCCGTGGTGGGATTTCGTGCTTTCCCTGGCGTACGCGGACATCACCGCCGAGGCGGCAATGCATGCCGGACAGGATCGCTATCGGTACGCGCGGTCCGGGCATGTCCTCACGACCACCGACGCACTCCTGGCTGCCGTCACTCGCGATTCCGACGCAACCCTGGTCACCGGGAACATCAAGCACTATCCCATGGAAGGACTTTCTCTCCTTTCAATTCGTTAGATGCGCCCGTTTCGTAACAGTGTCCGTAACGATTGACGGACGCGGGTCGGGTAGGGTGTGGGCGTAGATATCGCAGACAGTAGTCCACACCCACTGTCTAGCCGTCATCGCACAGGAGGCTTTACCCATGGCACGCATCTTTCGGCCCGTCTGGGCCATCCTCACCTGGCTCGTCGTCCTGATGATTCCGATTCAGTTCTATCTGGCCGGACAGGGCGCCTTTGCCTTCCACGACGCAGCGGCTTCCGCCAGAGACGACGCCTGGGGAGCGCACGCCATGTTTGGGACCCTGATCGGGCTGGCGGTGCTGCTCGCGCTTCTGGCCGGCCTGGCCGCCCGCCTACCGCGCCGGTTGCTCGGGCTCACCGGCTTGCTCTTCGTCCTGATGCTGGTGCAGATGGTCCTGGCCGGCTTCGGCGATAGCTCCTCCACGCGCTGGCTTGCCGCCGTGCATCCGGTCAACGCCCTGCTCCTGACCGGCGTCGCCATCATGCTGGTGATCCGCTCGCGGGCCTATCTGCCGCGGGCCCTGGGCGGCACCGCTCCCGCGGACAGCACCCCCGAGGGCATATCGCCTGTCAGGGACGCCGTCACAGCACGGTAATTTCCGCAAGCCTCCGGGTGTGACCCACGTTTTTGCAGTAGGGGCGCTATGCAATCGCCCGCTGTGCCACAGCACAGCTTCTGGTGCCCGCCACCCAGGGATATGGGTCTCGGGACCAGGCGAGTCTTTCCGGGTCCC
>JAICWV010000032.1 GCA_025966365.1 Chloroflexota bacterium
CGAACCTGCTCCAATACCCCTTCGGCGGTCTCGCCCAGCGTGACGCGGCGATCGAGATAGACTTCGGCCTCGGCGGGTACGGCGTTGAGCGAGGGGGTACTGACCTCCACGTTGGTGACAGCGATGGTGCCCGGCCCGAGGAAGGGATGGTCCGGCAATTCGTCCAGCATGCGTTCGACTCCCTCGATGAACGGCGCGGCGCGGTAGAGGGGGTTGTCGCCGAACCGGGGCATGGCGGCGTGCGCACTCTTGCCCTTGAAGACGGCGCTGACCTCCACCCGGCCGCGGTGGCCGCGATAGATGTTCATGCGGGTGGGCTCGCCGATCACCACGTAATCGGGCCGGATGCCCTCGTGCTCGACCAATGCATGTGGGGCGATGCCGTCGCACCACTCTTCCATATTGCCGAAGTAATAGAGAGTCCAGCCGTCGAGAAGTCCGAACTCCTTGAGCGCAGCCATGGCGTAGATCATCCCCGGCGTCGAGTTTTTCTCGTCGCAGGCGCCGCGGCCGTAAATGATGCCGTTCTCTTCCTTGCCCTCGAACGGGTCCCAGTCCCACTCCGACAGATCACCGACCCCGACAGTGTCGATATGGCTGTCGTAGAGGAGGATGTGGGGACCTTCGCCGACCCGGCCCAGGATATTGCCCATCGAGTCGAAGCGAACTTCGTCGAAACCGAGGGAGCGCATCTTTTCGCCGACGGCCTCACCCACCGGCCCGATCTGCGATTCATAGCTGGGAATGCGGATGATGTCGCGGAGAAAGTTGATGATCTCCTGCGCGTGCTCGTCTACATAGGTACTGATTCGGGCCAGAGTCTGTTGGTCCACCATAGAGCGCTCCCCGTCAATTGGTGGCCCAATCGTAGCAAAGGAACACCCCTCATCCCCCTACCCCCTTCTCCCTCAAGGGGCGAAGGGGGACAATTGCTGAATACGCCACTCCCCTCTCCCCTCAAGGGGAGAGGGGCTGGGGGGGAGGGGTGAAGGGGGTAAGGGTCTGCCGCCGAGTGCGGGTTAGCTCTTGCTCCCGCTGCTCTGACCCTGGTTCTGGATCGGCACCGTTTCCTTCTGCGTCTGACCGGAGATGGACTGGCCGGAACCGCCTTTCACCTGGATCTTGCGCGGCTTGGTCGACTCGGACTTGGGGAGAGTGAGGATGAGAAGCCCGTTCTCATACGACGCCTCCGCCTTGGCGGCGTCAACCTCGACCGGCACGGTAAAACTGCGCTGGAACTTCCCGCGCCAGATCTCGCTCAGCACGGCCTGTCCCTTCTGTCCTTCGTGCTGGTGCTTGACTTCACCGCTGATGGAGACGGTGTCTCCGGTCACGGAGATGTTCAGGTCGTCGGGGTTCACGCCGGGGAGAGACATCTCCACCATGACTGAATCATCGGTCACGAAGATGTCCGTGGGCGGGAACCCACCTGACCCGAAGGTACCCGGAGCGATGACGCTGCCTTCCATCAAGCGGTCGATAGCATCACGCAGCGGCAGGTACGTCCCGGTAATGTATCGTCGATCAATGCCCATACTGTAGCCTCCTTGAGCGTTCGAGATTCCGCGTGACGGCCACTCCGCCACGCTCCATTTCAACTACCGCATAGCCCGTGCCAGGGTCGGGGAGCCGCTTACGCTGCTACCCTTGACATGAGGTGCAGAGTGGAATGACAGACGCGGCTCGCCAACCAGAGGGGGTGCCGGAGGCGAGCGCCAGCGTGCGGGCGGGACACGAGGCCCTGGGGGGGCATCGCCGCGGCCCCGCAGCCGTCCTTCCCTTTATAGGCCCGGCCTTTATCGCCTCGGTTGCCTACATCGACCCGGGCAACTTCGCGACCAATATCTCCAGTGGCGCGGAGTTCGGCTACAACCTGCTCTGGGTGGTCGTTTACGCCAACGTCATGGCTATGATCATCCAGTCGCTCTCCGCCAAGCTCGGCATCGCCACCGGCAAGAACCTGCCGGAGCTGATGCGGGAACAGTACCCCCCCTGGCTCATCTGGCCCCTCTGGGTCGTGGCCGAGATCATGGCCATGGCCACCGACCTGGCCGAGTTTGTAGGCGCCGCGGTTGGCTTCAACCTACTGCTCCGCATCCCGCTCCTGGTGGGAGCGATTCTGACCGGCATCGCCACCTTCGGCATGCTGTACCTCCAGCGCCGAGGATTCCGGCCTCTGGAGGCGCTGATCACCGTCATGGTCCTGGTCGTGGCCGGCTGCTATGTGCTGGAGTTAATCCTCTCCGGTCCCAGCCTGGGGCAGATGGCGTATCACGGCGTGGTGCCGTACGTGGCGCCCAACACCTTCCTGCTCTCCGCCGGCATCCTGGGCGCCACCGTCATGCCCCACGTGGTCTATCTCCATAGTGCCCTGACCCAGAGCCGCATCCGGCCCCGAACCGATCTGGAAGCGCGCCGGCTCTACCGCTTCACCCTGGTCGATGTCCTGATCGCCTTGCCGCTGGCGGGCGTCGTCAACGGGGGCATGCTGGTGATGGCGGCAGTGGTCTTCCACGAGCACGGCTTCACCTCTCTGTCCGACCTGGGCGCTGCTTATCGAACGCTGACTCCTCTGCTGGGCCCGGCTGCGGGCGCGATCTTCGCCGTCTCCCTGCTGGCTTCCGGGCTTTCCAGCTCGGCAGTCGGGACCATGGCCGGCCAGATTGTGATGCAGGGATTCATCGGGTTCAGTATTCCAGTCTGGGTGCGCCGCTTCATCACCATGCTTCCGGCGCTGGTCGTCGTCGGCCTCGGTCTGCCGACGGCACAGGTGCTGGTCGGCAGTCAGGTGGTGCTCAGCATCGTTCTGGCGTTTGCGGTCGTGCCCCTGATCGCCTTCACCTCCAATCGGAAGATCATGGGCGCGCTGGTCAACCGGCGGATTACCACCCTGGTGGGGTGGCTGTGCGCCGCCGTCATCGTCGCTCTCAATATTCTGTTGGTCGTCACCACGCTGGGAGCGCATGTTCCCGGCGTAAGCTGATTGCGAGGCAGCATCATGTACAGACGCTTGCTTGTGCCACTTGACGGATCGCGGCTGGCGGAAACGGTTCTTCCCGTGGCCGCGCGCCTGGGCAAGGCCTGCGGTGCGACGGTTTTCCTGCTCCATGTTCTGGAGCGGGGTGCTCCGGCCGCGGTACACGGCGAGCGGCACCTCCGGGCCCGGGACGAGGCGGAGGCCTACCTGGCCGAGATTGCCTCGGGGTTGCGCGCCCAGGGTGTCAGCGTGGAGACACACGCGCACGAGGTTCCGGAAGGACATGTGCCGCGGAGCATTGCCGCCCACGCGGACGAGGAGGGAGCCGATCTCATCGTTCTCTGCACGCACGGCAGCGGTGGGGTCCACCAGATCCTGTTCGGCAGCGTGGCACAGCAGGTACTTAGCGCCGGTAACGTGCCTGTCCTGCTGACGCGCCCGCCCCATGACGGGCAAACACCCGCGTTCCAGCCTTTGAGAATCCTGGTTCCGCTGGACCGGTCCGCTTTTGCGGAAAAAGCGCTGCAGCCGGCAGTGGACCTCGCCCGTTTGCTGGACGCCTCCATCCACCTGGTCACGGTTGTTCCCACCGTCAGCACCACCACCGGTGAGCTGCAAGCGGTCGCCCAGGGACTGCCGACGACCACGCGGGCCACGCTTGACCTGCAGGAGGAGGAGACGCGGGATTATCTGGAGGGCGTGGCGGAGCGTCTCCGCAGCGAGGGAGTGACCGTCAGCACCGAGGTGCGGCGTGGCGACATTCCGGCGGCGCTGGCCGACGAAGCGGCTGAGCCGGATGTGGGCCTGGTCGTGTTGGCCACGCACGGACGGGCGGGAGTTCGGGCTGCCTTTGCCGGGAGCGTGGCCGCCCGCCTGCTCGACCGCACGCACGTGCCCATGGTGTTGCTGCGGCTGGGCGAGCGCTAGTGGCCGGGCACTCGCACCAATCGCACGAGCACGGCTCAGACACCGACTGGGCGTCGAGGGCTGCCGACATCACGCGCGAAGGCGAGGTGCTGATGCCGTACTTTACCGAAACCGTGACGTGGATCGCATCGCTCTGCCGGGGTGAGGGGTGGGAGGTGCGGCGTATCGCGGACATCGGGAGCGGACCGGGCGTTGGCACCTGCGTTCTCGCACAGGAATTCGACTCAGCGGTCGTGATCGCGGTTGATGGGTCAAGGGAGATGCTGGATCGCGCCGAGGCGCGAGTGAAGGCACTCGGGCTCTCCATGCGGGTGCAAACGTTGCAGGCTGAGATTCCCGTGGGCCTCGATCGGGTGGGACAAGTGGATCTTGTCTGGGCTGCTATGGTGCTGCACCACATCGGCGATCCTGTCGCCGCGCTGCGCGAGCTCCGCTCGTTGCTCAAGCCGGGTGGAATGCTGATCGTCGCCGAATTCGGCGATCCATCGCGCTTCTTGCCCGACGATGTGAGTGTCGGCCGCCCCGGTCTGGGAGAGCGACTCGGAGACGTGGACCTGTCCGCCGCGGGCTTTTCCGACGTCTCCCCGGATGTGATTCGGGCAGCTGGCTTCGATCTCGTGGCGGAGCGAATGGTCCGAGTGCGCCGCGATCCACCGCTATCGGAGGAGGCTCGTAGGGTCGTGCTGGGATATGCCCGGAGGATGAGCCAGCTGGCGGAAGAACGCCTGGACCTGCAGGATCGCGAGGCCCTGGACGTGCTGATCGAGGAAGACTCTCCACTCGGCATCATGCGCCGCCAGGATGTGTTCCTCGAGGTGTCCCGCCGGATTTACGTGGCCCGGGCTGCCGGGGCGGTCTCGTGAGGAAGCGCCGGCTCAGCGCGTCGCGCGGACCACACAGATCTGGTTGACGAAGGGGTTGGGCAGCGGGTGGTATCCGGCCTCGCCCCAGCCGGTCATCAGCACTTCCTCCACACCAAGACCGGCGATCTCTACTGCCTCCACCACCTCGCGGATGCTGTATTCGCGCACGTGCTCGACATAATCTGTCGGATCGGTGCCCTCCGGCAGGTCTTCCGTGAACGGCTCCAGAAAATTCTCGCCCGCGACCAGGGTCTCGATATGCGCCAGCCTGGCCACGTTGGGAGTGGTGAGCAGGAGGGTTCCGCCGGGACGCAGCATCGAGGCGAGATCGCGGATGGTGGCGGCCGGGGGGCGCTTCAGATGTTCCAGCACCTCGGCCACGACGAGGAGATCGATGCTTCCTTCCGCGCGCGGCGGGGCGTCCTTGCCGATCTCGAACGGCAGCACCTCGATGCCGGAGGCTCGGGCAAAGCGAGCCACCGAGAGATCGCGCTCGGTGCCGGTGATGTCCAGGCCCAGGCGCCGGAGCGTCACCGCCAGGAATCCGATGCCGGTGGAGATGTCGATTGTCTTCCCGCCTCCGGCCCGGCGAGCGAGTGCAGCCAGGACATTCAGCCGCGGCCGCGCCATGTCGAAGGCCTCGACGATCTCCTCCGCTGTTCCCGCGTCCTGCTCTTCGTCAAACGGAAAGACGAGCAGCTCCTCACGAATCTGCTCCAGCAGCGGTTCCAGACTGCGATCGATCGCGGCGTTTCGCACCAGGTCAAGGGGGAAGAGTGTCATGGCCTCGATAGAATGGTATGCATCTTGCGCGCCGGTTCAACAGCATGAGGAGACATCCGGCCGGCCATGGCGCCGGGGATTAGGTGAATGGAGACACAGAAAGAAGCGGGAATCGAGGGACTGGTTGAGCTTGCCGAGGAGCAGGGACACCTGACGCAGGCGGATGTGCTCACCGCCTATCCGGAGGCGGCCGGCGACGCGGAGATGATGGAGTCGATCGTCACCCGTCTTCACGCCGAGGGCGTGGACCTGGCCGTCGAGGAAGAAGAGGAAGACGAAGAGACCTCGGAGGAGGTCGAGGAAGTCACGGCTATGAGCGCCGAGAGCCAGGCCGGGGACTCGGTTCGTCTTTATCTGCGCGAAATCGCCCGGGCACCGCTGCTGACCGCCCAGCAGGAGATCGACCTGGCCAAGCGGGTGGAAGCGGGCGACGAAGAGGCGGTGCAGATCCTGATCCGCTCCAACCTGCGTCTGGTGGTCCATGTGGCCAAGCGCTATCTCAATCGCGGTCTTCCCCTGCTGGACCTGATTCAGGAGGGCAACTTCGGCTTGATGCGCGCGGTGCAGAAGTACGACTGGAGGCGCGGATTCCGCTTCTCAACCTATGCCACCTGGTGGATCCGTCAGGGCATCACGCGCGCGATCGCCGACAAGGCGCGGGTCATTCGTCTGCCGGTGCATATCCAGGATCGAGTGCGCGAGATGAACAACACCTGGGAGGCCCTATCGCGCCGTCTGGGGCGCGCGCCCACCGACGCCGAGTTATCGGAAGAGATGGGTGTCTCGGTAGACGACATCCACAAGCTGCTCAACGCGCTGCCCGAGCCGATTTCCATTCACCGTCCCGTCGGTGAGGAGGGCGATGAAGATCTGGCCGGATTCGTGGAGGACACGACCTCGATGTCGCCGGAGCAAACCGCGACCGATCGGGTGATGAAGGCGGAGATCCTGGCCATTCTCGACTCACTGCAGCCGCGAGAAAAGGAGATCATCGTCCTGCGCTTCGGCCTGGGCGACGATCAGCCGCACACCCTGGAAGAGGTAGGACGCATCATGGGGCTGACGCGCGAGCGGGTGCGCCAGCTGGAAGCGCGAGCATTGAAGAAGCTGCGCGAGCCAGAGGCGAGGCAGCAGCTGATGGCCTATCGGTAGGAGGCAGAGATGATCGATCTCAGTGGAGTGGCGCCCGGGATGGACGTCTATAGCAGTGACGGGCACAAGATCGGAACCGTCGACGGAACGGCAGAGACCATGATGGGCGGCTCCGGGCTCGATACGGGGGGCGTGATCGATGCGGACGCCGGGACCACGCCCAACACCTATATCAAGGTGCACCGCCATCACCTGATCGGGCATGACGTGGAGCTCTATATCCCATCAACGCAGGTGATGGACATCAGCAGCGACCGCGTGACCGTCGGCTGCGCCCGTGACGTGTGCGAGGAACACTACAGCCTCCGGCCGCCGGGGCTGCAGGACCTGGACGACACCGAGTAGTCGCCCACCCTTCAACTGACCGGAACCCATGCCCCATGCGGTGACCCGGACGGGGTAGAATGGACGCCGCGCTCTCAATTTGACGGCGTACGCTCACATTCATTCCGCGGAGACTCATGGCTACCACCTCGCCCACGGCGTCGAGCCGCGCCGTACGACAACTCCATAACCTGCGTTTCTTGGAGGACCTTCGAGCGGTTCTGGCCGGCTGCGGCGATGACCGTGCCGTCTATAGCTCCATGGTCCACCGCGTGGCTTCCCATTTCGGCGCCGAGTCGGTTTCGCTGTCCTCCTTGAACCCTGTTAGCGGGGAGATCGAAGACCTGCACGGTCACGGCCGGTCAAGCGAGTGGGACCTCGATTCGGCCCGTCGGGCTATCGACGAGGCGCGGACGGTCTCGACGCGCAGCGTGGTGACGGTACCGGTCCTGAGCAGCCGTGGAGGACCGGCGGTCTGGGGGGTGCTCTTTGTGGCTCTGCCCGGCGGGCACGATCACGTCACTCGCAGCACATTGCGCGCAGCGGCCGCGGCTCTTGGCGACGAGATCGAACGGCGCCGTGCGGCAAGCCTGGAGAATAGTCTCGACAACCTTCTACGGAAGACCAAGCCGATCGACGTCTATACCCACGCGCTGCGCGACCTGCGCCGCTTCATTCCCTACGACCACAGCGCTTCGGTGATGACACTCCAGAGCGGCGTCGCGCAGATTACGGTGCGGGCGGAAAAGGTGGTGGCAACGTCCGGACGGCGCGGTAGCCTGCACGACAGCCCGCGGCTGGGGCGGTCGCTCCGGACGACGCTCAGGCAGGCGCGCTATCTCGACGGGCTGCGCGAGCCGATCCGGCTAATCCGTGAGGGCGACGGGCTCCGGATCGAAGCCAGGCGTGCCCCGTCCGATGCGGCTGGAATCTGGCGATTCCTCACCATTGGCGGAAGTGTCGAGCCCGAGGAGTCCATTCTGTGCGTGCCGCTGGTCTTTGGCGGCCAGATGCTCGGCGTTCTGCGTCTCGCATCCAGACACGCCGGCGCATTTCTGTCTCTCCAGCAGTATCGTCCGATTCTGGAGCGGTTTGGGCGCCTGCTCGCCGTAACCCTTTACCGGAGTGAGCTCTATTACCGGAGCGATCGGCAGCTTGGAGCTATCAAAGAAATGGGCCGCGCCATCACGGCCCCGATGTCCGTCTCCGAGGTCGCGGAGGAGGTGCTCCGGATCGCGCTGCGCGTGCTGCGGGTTCAGGTAGGAGTGGTTGGCCTGCTCAACGACGAGGGGCAGCTGGAGCTGATTGCGCAGCAGGGAAGCACGCTCGACGTGCCGCCGACCCTCTATCCCGGCGATGGCATCGCGGGGACCACCATCCTGACGGGACGGCCGCGGGCCATCCCCAATGTCGAGGTGGATCCGCACTACGTGATCTTCAATTTGCGCGTCCGGTCTGAGCTGGTCGTTCCTATCGCCTACCACGGAGAAGTCCTGGGCTTTCTCGATGTGGAGTCGTACGAGGAGGGACGGTTCCGCGAGGAAGATGAGGAAGTCATCTCGTTCCTTGAAGCGCTGGCCAATCAGGCCGCGATTGCCATCCGCGCTGCCAGGCTGCGCGAGGAGGCCGTGTCGCGCCTCAGCGCCTCCATGACCATCGATCCGTCCATCACGGCCGCCGGGCTGCAGACCCTGCTGATCGAGGAGCTACGCGACAAAATCGACCAGCTCGGCGCCGCCAACGAGCGTCTGGCGGCAGCCAATCAAGCCAAGAGCGACTTTCTGGCACGGATGAGCCACGACCTGCGCGGCCCCCTCAACGTCATCGTCGGGCTGGCCAACCTGCTGACAGACTCCGAGGTCGTGGCCTCCCTCACACCGCAGAAACAACGCGAGAGCCTGGAAGTCATCCGATCCAACGGTGATGTACTGGCACAGCTCATCGGCGACATTCTGGACCTCTCGGCGCTGGAAGCGGGCAAGGTGGAGCTGAGCCTCCGTCCTGTGGATGCGCTTGCCGCCTTTGAATACCTTCGTGCCGCCGCATCACGTCTGGCGGACGAGCACGGTCGGGACCTCGAGATCACTGTCCTCGCCGATCCCACCATCGCCATGATCAGTGTGGATGAGGAGAAGTTTCTCCGCATCATGCTCAACCTGATCGGAAACGCGGTGGCCTTCACGCCATCCGGCGGCCGCATCAGTATCGAAGGACTGATTGATGAGACGGAAGGCGCTCCCACGCTGCATATTTTGGTTTCGGACACGGGACTTGGCATTCCTCCGGGCAACGAGGAGACGATCTTCGAGCCATTCCGGCGGCTCGGGAATGCGGAACGGGGAACCGGCCTGGGCCTCGCCGTGGTCCGGCAGTTGGTCGATCTCCACGGGGGGCGCGTCTGGGTCCAGCCCAATCCCGGAGGCGGCTCCACGTTTCATGTGCTTCTGCCCGCGGCCTTTTCCATTCCCGCCGGCGCCCTCTTGACCGAGGAGATCCCCGCGCCCGGGGCATCCCAAATCCGGCGCAGCAAGGGTCTGGTGCTGGTCATCGAGGATACCGTTGCCCATATGGACTTGATGCGGCTGGCGGTCACGTCACGTGGATACAGCATGCAGGGCGTCGAAAGCGGCGAGGAAGCACTCCTCTGGCTGGAGACGCACCGGCCGGATGTGATCCTGCTCGATTTGCAGCTGCCGGGCATGGACGGGTTCGACGTGGCCGCCCGCATCAAGGCCCGAATCGAAACCCACGGCGTGCCGCTCATCGCGGTGACAGCCGATGCGCTCCGAGCTAACGAGGAACGCGCCCGGGCCAGCGGCTGTGATGCGTATCTGACCAAGCCGATCGACATCGGCAAGCTCTTGCAGACGGTCGAAGGGCTGCTCGTGTGACCGACCAGATCCTCGTGGTCGAGGACAACCCGGACGAAGCGTTCGTCATGCGCATGCGCCTGGAAAGTGAGCAGTACGGGGTCCTGACCGCGGCAACCGGGGCCGACGCGCTTCAGCTGGTGGCAGCCGGGTTGGTGGACATGGTTCTCCTGGACGTCGGCCTGCCGGACATTGACGGCTATGAGGTGTGCCGACGCATTCGTGCCTGGGAGACGGAAACCTACGGCCACACGCCCGTGATCCCGGTCGTCATGGTGACGGGGCGATCCTCCCAGGAGCGGGCTGGCGGCTTGAACGCGGGCGCGGATGACTTTCTCACCAAGCCGATCAATCATGAGGAGCTACTGGCCCGGGTGCGCTCGCTTCTGCGCATCAAGACACTGCACGATCAGCTGAGCGTCCGCAACAAGCTCCTCTATGATGCGCTCCAGCGGTCGGTGTCCGCGCCCGTTGCCGAGCGCATCGTACAGGACCCCGAGCGGTATCTACAGCCAGGCGGCGAGCGGCGCACCGTGAGCGTCCTCTTTGCCGATCTGCGCGGCTATACCAACACGGTGCAGCACCTGGCTCCGGACCAGGCTATCGTGGTGCTCAATACCTATTTGAGCCATATGATCGAGGTCATCTATCGGTATGGCGGCACCGTGAACCAGCTGCTGGGTGACGGCGTGATGGCGATCTTCGGTGCTCCCATTCCCTACGAGGATCACGCCTGGCGCGCGGTTGAGGCGGCCCTGGACATACGCGAGACAGGCAAGGATCTCCAGCCACCCGGCCTGGGAGGGATGCGGCTGCCGGTGCGGATTGGCATCAGTGCCGGAGATGTCATCGTCGGGCACATCGGTTCGGAGCGCCGCGTGGACTATACGGCTGTGGGCGCAGCCGTGAACCTGGCGGCACGGCTCCAGACGCTGGCCGACACCGGGGACATTCTCATCTCGCAGGCGGTCTATCGCAGCGTTGCCAACCGGGTCCGTGTCGATGATGCCGGCATGATGCAGGTTCGCGGCTTCGACGAGCCGGTGCAGGTCTATCGCCTTCTCGAGCGTGCGGACTGGGGGCTAAAGTCCTCCGCTACGTGATTCCCCGGCTGCGTCACGAACGACGCGGCGGGGGCTGGGCCCGTACGTTCAATAGATATACGGGTTTCCGGCTTTGACCGCGGTCATCTTCTTGGGAACGACCACGGCGATCTTCTGGCCGGAGTCCTCGACCGCGCCCATGGTGCCGGACACCGTGACCCACTGGTTGTCCTTGAGCGCGCCCTTCGAGCTGTCCTTCACGATCAGTCCCACGGGGCGCGCGTCGGCGATGCAGCACGTCACCAGATAGCGGATGACCATGAAGTAGCCCCTGGGGGTACTGGCCGGGTCGTGGACAACCAGGCCGGTCACGATGACCGGCTTTCCCTTGTAGTCGGCGGGATTGGGATCGGCGGAGAGGGCGCCGACCCAGTCCTCCATGCTGAAGGTGCGCGTGTCAATAGAGAGACTGACGCGCTTGACGGCAGAGGCTCCACGAATCACTCCCAGGCCGGCGATCTGCGGGCCGCGCTGCATGGCAGAGAAGCTGGCCAGGGCATGCGGCGGCACCAGAAGCGCGAGCAGCAGCGGAATGGCGAGAAGTCCGTAGACGCGGTAGCTCGTTGCCGACGTCGAGCAGTCGCAACCGGCCTCGCAGCAGGTGTCGCAGTGCACCGTCTGCGTGCGAACGGCGAGAGTTCCGGCCAGAACCAGGAGGACCCCCGCGGCCAGCATGGCTGGCA
The DNA here is from genome assembly GCA_025966365.1 of Chloroflexota bacterium. GTDB lineage: Bacteria > Chloroflexota > UBA5177 > UBA5177 > UBA5177 > JAICWV01. The sequence goes on from JAICWV010000032.1 coordinate 11,683, forward strand.
GGACGTAGGAGGGGTTGATGTACCAGGTCAGGATGCCGCGGGCGTAGAGGGAGAGGATCAGCAGGCCGTAGCCGGCCAGGATGACCGAGGGCAGATACCGCCGGATGTCGAATCGTGGCGTGGAGTGGGCGTGATCGTGGTGGTGCAGGTGCTCCTGCAAGCCGATGGTCAAAGCAGTACTCCCTTCAGATTAACCAGGAGCGCGGAGAGGAAGACCAGCTCGACGGTCACGACCACCAGCGCGGCGACGACCCTGGGTCGGAAGGCGGTGAGGAGCATGCCCACCGACTTCATCGAGATCATGGGCCCGAACACAAGAAAGGCGAGGATGGCCGGCAGCGGGAAGAAGCCGACATAGGAGAGGGCAAAAAAGGCATCCACGGTGGAGCAGATAGAGAGCACGAAGGCCAGACTCATCATGGCCACAATGCCGAGGACCACGCCCTCGCCGATACCGGTGATGTCCGCGCGGGGAATGACGACCTGCGTGGCAGAGGCGATCGCGGCGCCAATCACGAGCACCTGCATCATGGTCAGAAACTCGGAGCCGGCCTGATTGGCGGCAGCGGACATCTTGCCGCCGAACCCCTCGCCGTGGTCGTGATGGTGGTGATCGCTCACGAGCCCGCTCGCCAGCAGACTCTCACCCCTGCCCCAGCGGCCGATGAGGAAACCGGCAATGGCCGCGACCACAAAAGCCAGCCCGGCCCGCCACCAGACCATGCTCGGATCGACCAGTCGGAAGGCGGTGAAAGTAGCAAAGAGCGCCACCGGGTTGAGGATGGGCGCCGCCAGCAGGAAGGAGATGCAGGTGGAGGCAGGGACGCCCTTGGCCAGAAAGCGGCGGGCCACGGCCACATTGCCGCACTCGCACACGGGCATGGCCATGCCGACGAGCAGTGCAGGGACCAGCGACAGGACCGGATTCCGGGGGACGATCTTGAGCAGCCGATCTTCGCTGACGAAGACGTGGACCAGCGAGGACACGGCAACGCCCAATAAGAGGAAGGGCGTGGCCTCGACCAGGATCCCGAGAAAGATCGAGATCCAATCCTGAAGTGCGGGTGAGATGCAGTCCTCCTGGTTAGCCGGGGCGAGGTATGAGACGTGTCGCGCGCCTGTCGGGCCCAGTATATCGCCGCTTTCTGGACCACGGCTGAGCCCCTGGTTGCCAATTAAGGAAGTCGGCGGTATACTCGCAACCAGGTTGGAGGAGGAAAGAGATGGATGCTGGCTACCAGGATAAGGTTCTGCAATGCCGGGATTGCGGGAACGACTTCGTCTGGACCGCCGGTGAGCAGGCCTTCTATGCGTCCAAGAACCTGGTGAATACGCCCGCCCGATGTCCGTCGTGCCGCGCGGCCAGCCGGGCGGCGCGCACTGGAGGGGCGGGACGGCCGCGAGAGTTCTTCCCCGCCGTATGTGACCGCTGCGGGGTACAGACGCAGGTGCCGTTCATGCCGCGCAACGACCGGCCCGTGTATTGCAGCAATTGCTTCGATGAGGTCCGCGGCCAGGCGGCTCGCTAGACCTGCCCTGCTCGGTGCCCGATGACGGTGCGGATCCTATCGGCGCCTTTGTACGCCGCGTCCTGACCGGCGAGACGGAACAGTCCCCGCTCGCACAGGTCTTCTATGCCGTTCGGAATGTGCCCTACGCCACGGATGCGGCCCACGACGCGCTCGGACTGATCCGGCATCGGCGCGGCGACTGTGTTGCCAAGAGCGATTTGCTCTCGCGTTCCCTGCGGCTGCTGGGTCGTGAGACCCGAACCGTGCGCTGGCTGTATAGGCTGCCCCTGTATCCGCCGGAAGTTCAGCTCCTCCCGACCCTGATGGATATCCACACAGCGGTACAGATGCACGGACCAGACGGCTGGACCCTGGTTGACGCAACGCACGACCCGGCGCTCGCAGGTGCGGGTCTTATCGTCAACGAGTGGGATGGCTGCAGTGGTACAGCACCCGCCTACGAAGCCTCCGGACCGATGTGGCCGGAAGACGACCCTGAAATCGACGAGGCTCTGAGGACACTTAAGGAAGCGTATGTCGGGCGAAGCCATGACGCAGCCCTGTACCGAACGGCCTTCAATCACTGGTTGGACAGTTTCCGCGTCGAGAGCCCGTAGGGCGATTTGCAATCGCCAGGTTCGCCGCAGCGCACCTTCTGGCATGGCACCCTATCAATGTCGATGGCAGCTGCATGCTGCATCTTCACGGTCCACTACCACGCCCTGTCGCATGAACCGAAGCCGGACTGCGGTCCGGCGGTCGATTGCAAATCGCCCCTACACGTTGGCCCTCGTTAAGAGGGCTGCGGCACTATCGGGTGTGCACGCATGGTATCATTGTGGTGCGGGCGCAAGGCCCGTATTTTGTTTGGGCAGCGTGGCCCGACTCGGAGAGGAACCATGGCAAGCACCCGACGCCGCAAGCTCAAGAAGCTGCGGATGAAGAAGGCGAACCACGGGAAGCGGCCGCTGGCCGGCAAGTAGGTTCGATAGATACAAAGGGAGAGGGAAACCTCTCTCTTTTTCGTTGGTGATGTGATGCCTCCCACACCTCGTCTCATTCTCATCCGCAACGGGCATGTCGTCGATCCGGGGCAGCGCATCGAAGGTCCGCTCGATGTCCTGATCGAGCGCGGCAAAATCGTGCAGCTGCAGCCGCGGGATGCCGAAATTCCGGAGAGCGCCTATCGGGTCGAGGCCGGCGGCCAGATCGTGTGCCCCGGCTTCGTCGATCTGCATGTCCATCTGCGCTTCCCCGGACTGCCGGAGAAAGAGACGATGGAAAGCGGAACCGCGGCTGCTGCTGCCGGTGGCTTCACCACCGTCTGCGCCATGGCCAACACCCGACCGGTCGTGGATTCGGTCGAGGTCTTGCGGCAGGTGCAGGAGGAGGCCGAGCGCGCCGCTCGTGTCCGTGTGTGCCAGCTTGCGGCCCTGACCTGCGGCCTTCAGGGTGAGCGCATGACCGATCTCTCGGCGCTGGCCGACGCGGGTGCCGTGGCCTTCTCCGACGACGGCCAGCCGGTCTTCAACTCAGAGATCATGCAAGAAGCTCTGAGCCGAATGGATGGGCTCAATCGCACGATCAGCGCCCATGAAGAAGATCGCGCCATCGTCGACCGGGGCGTGGCGAATCAGCGGGCGGCGCAGGCGCTGGGACTGCCGCCGTGGCCCTGCCAGGGCGAGGCGCGGATGGTCGAGCGGGATATCAGCCTGCTGCGTGAGGCCGGCGGGCGGCTGCATATCGCGCACGTTAGCTGCGCCCGCACCGTTGATCTCATCCGCGCTGCCAAAGCGGACGGGCTGGCGATCACCGCCGAGGTGACGCCCCATCACCTTCTCCTGACCGATCGCCTGGTTGAGGGTGATGCATCATCGGGACTGCAGCCCGGGCATCCCAACACCAAGGTGAATCCGCCCCTGCGGACGGAAGAGGACGCCGAGGCACTGCTTGGCGGCCTGCTGGACGGCACCATCGACGCCATCGCCACCGACCACGCCCCGCACGCGGCTGCGGACAAGAACAAGCCCTATGCCGAGGCCGCCTTCGGCTTCACCGGGAGCGAGACAGCGCTTCCACTGCTGCTGGAGCTCGTAAGCCGCGGCCGCATCGCGCTTCCCTTTTTGATCGAGAAGCTGACCCTGGGGCCGGCGCGCGTCTTCGGCCTGGATGCCGGAACGCTGCACCCCGGCGCCCCGGCCGATGTCACCATCTTCGATCCCGACGCCGCCTGGACGGTAGCGCCGCACGAACTGCACAGCCTCGGCAAGAATACGCCCTTGCTCGGGCGCGAGCTCCACGGCCGTGTCTCGATGACTATGGTGGACGGGCAGATCGTCCACGTGGAAGGCGTGTAGCCGAGGCCTTCAGGCCGCTTTGCGAGGACTGCGGGCTAAAGCCCCCGGCTACGTGCACCTGCCCAATATTCCGGTATTTTGCTAGCTGCTCGTGACTCTCTCCGGCTCCTGCTCGATGGCCTGGCCGGCCGGCATGATGTACGAGCGCAGGATGAAGTAGGCGACAGCGGCGAAGACAGTGCCGACCTCGAAGCCGAGGTCACCGCCGAAGGCCTTGCCGATCGGGCCTGAGTACTTCAACTGGTCGGCACCCAGCGCCGCGCCGATCAGGCCGATCACGAATGCGATGATGGCGGGCGTGATGCCGTTCGAGAAGTAATTGCTGTCATCCCACGCTGCGAGGTTATACCGGCCTCTCCTGAAGAGGAAGTGCTCCATGATCAGAATGATCGCGAACGGGCCAAGCCAGTAGGCGATCAGCAGCAGGAAGTCGGTCAGGGTATCCGAGACGGTGGCGCCGTTGACCTGAATCAGGATGATGGCGACAGCGGTGTAAATGACCGCTCCGACCAGCGTCCAGACCCAGCGCTTGACCGACTCCCAGCTCTTACCCAGCACCTGCACGGTCAGACCCAGCGAGTAGTCGTTGGGGATGTTGTTGGCGATGACGCTAGCCACCAGGCCGAGCAGCAGGATATCCGCGAACACGATTCCCAGTGGCTTGACTGCCAGGGAGAGGACGTCCGTGCCGAAGGCGGCGTGCCAGGTGGTGAGGAGCACGCCCAGGCTCTCGAGGAGCACGCAGGCGGCGAACTCGCCGATGAACGTCCACCAGAAGACGCTGGTCCGGCTGGTGTCGCGCCGCATGTAGGCGCTGTAATCGCTGGCGTACGAGCTCCACCCGATGGCGAACCCGGCGATGGCCCCGCCGTACGAGACCCACGACGCGAAGAAGGCCAGGGACCAGGCCGGCGTGGGGACTGACTTCATATGCGGGGCGGCGGTGATGGCGATGATGGCGAAGATCACGGCCAGCGGAATCCAGGCGTAGCGCTCGTAGCGCTGCACCAGATGGTAGCCGTAGACGCTGACGATGGTCGTGAGCCCGGCGATTATCAGGACGCAGACCCAGAAAGGCCAGCCCCAGATGGAGTGGAACAGCGAGCCGCCGATGACGACGTTGACCATGGACCAGCCGATGCAGGCGGCGATGTTGAAGAGCGCCGTCAGCTTGGCTCCGTTCCAGCCGAAGGCGTAGCGGGCAATAACCATCTGCCGCAGGCCGGTAAAGGGGCCCCAGGAGCAGAAGATGGCAACCGGTATGATGCCGATCGCGTTCCAGATGACCACGGCCAGTAGGCTATCCCAGAGACCGAGGCCGAAAGCGGGACTGGCGAGCGCTCCGGTGGTGACGGAGGACAGAACGAAGTTGACAGTGAACCAAAGGACGCCGGTCTGTAAGGGCGACTGATCGGTTCTCTCGTCGTCCGGGACACGCTGGATGCCCCGCTCCTCAACTTCCAGAACAGCGGGTTCCGCGACAGCTGTGCTCATGACTCACTCCCTGCCTGTGATGGATGAGAACGACAGCCAGGGGCGATCCCCCTGCGCCTATGCTCATAGTGAATGCAGATTCCCTCTACGTCAATATCTTTTCAATACGGCATGAGGTGACGAGACGTGATTATTAAGAATGGTCTGGTGCTTCGCCCGGACGGATCGGCCCAGACACTGGACATTCGTATCGAACGGGGCCGCATCACTGAGCTAGGGGCCTTGGGCGATCGCTCCGACGACCAGATCCTGGATGCACGGGACCGGCTCATTGCTCCCGGACTGGTCAACACCCACTGCCACTCCAACGAAAACTATTTCAAGGGCTGCTTCGACAACCTGCCGCTCGAGCTCTGGCTGCTCTTTTCCTATCCCGTGCTCTCTGCGCCCCGGCAGTCGGCCCGCGAGATCTACGTCCGTACCATGCTCGGCTGCATCGAGATGTTGCGGTCCGGTTGCACCACCGTGGTGGATTTCCTCTACGAGATGCCGGAGACGACGCCGGAATCGGTGACGGCGGTCCTGCAGGCGTATCGGGACAGCGGCATGCGGGTGCTGCTCATCGTGGGCTATTCGGACAAGGTGTACTACGAAACCACGCCCATGGCGATGGAGATGCTCACCCCTGAGCTCAAGGAGCGTATGGACCGCGAGCCGCTGCCGACGCCGGAAGAGAGCCTGCAATTGGTGGACGCGCTGCGTGAGCGCTGGCATGGGCTGGACAACCGGATTGCTATCGGGCTCGGCCCATCGGGCCCGCAGCGCTGCAGCGACCGCGAGCTGGAGATGACGGCCGAGTACGCGGCGCGCCACGACTTGCGCATTCACATCCACACTCTCGAGACCAAAATGCAGGCGTACACCGGCCGGCTCTACTGGGGGAAGACCATCATCGAGCACCTGCACGACCTCAATTTCCTCTCGCCGCGGGTCTCGCTCAACCACGCCATCTGGCTCACCGAGCGCGACATCGATCTGGTGGCCGAAAGCGGCGCCACCGCGACGCACAATCTGCTCAGCAATTTCAAGCTCGGCAGCGGTATCTCTCCGGTGCCTGAGATGCTGGCCAGGGGCATCAACATCTCGCTCGGCACCGACGGCAAGAGCAGCAACGATTCGCAGGACATGTATGAGGTGGTGAAGACGGTGGCCCTGCTGCACAAGACGCAGCAGCCGGAGTTCGAGCGCTGGCTGGGGGCGCCCGAATCGTGGCACATGGGGACGCTGGGCGGGGCGCAATCGATTGGCCTGCATGACGAGCTGGGCCGGATCGAGGTGGGCCAGCGAGCCGACCTGGTGCTTTTCGACCGCAACACCATTCCCTTTACACCACTCAACAATCCGCTGCACCAGTTGGTCTATTGCCTGCCCAGCAGCACCGTGCGCACGGTGCTGGTCGAAGGGGAGATTGCGGTCGACGATGGCCGCATGGCACGGGTGGACGAAGTGGAGCTACTGCGGGAAGGCAACGAGCTGGGCCGCGCTTTCGTGGAGCGGAGTGGCGCCACCTTCGAGATCAGCCGGAAGATCTTCCCCGCCGTCGCCGCCGGCTACCGTCACGCCGTGGCGCAGGACGTGGGTGTGCGGCGGCACATCGGAAATGAGGTATGAGCTATGCCTGACAACACTATCGACGTCATCATCGAGATTCCCGCCGGCAGCCGGAACAAGTACGAGTATGACCACGCCTCGCATGTGATCCGGCTGGATCGGGTCCTGCACTCCTCGGTGCACTATCCCAGCGACTACGGCTTCATTCCAGACACCCTGTCAAAAGACGGCGATCCGCTGGACGTGCTGGTCCTGGTCATCGATCCCACCTTTCCCGGTTGTCACGTTCCAGCCCGGCCCGTTGGCCTGCTGCGGATGCACGACGAGAAGGGAGAGGACGAGAAGGTGCTGGCGGTGCCGACCGGCGATCCGCGCTTCGAGGAGTACCACTCGCTTGAAGATTTGCCGGCCCACTGGCTGCGAGAGATCGAGAACTTCTTCGCCACCTACAAGCTGCTGGAAGACAAGGAGACCGACCTTTACGGGTGGGAAGGGCTGGATCGAGCCCTCGAAACCATCGACGACTCCCGCAGCCGGTATAGGGAGACGCTCCGCCAGGGTTCGGCCGACCTGCATTGAACGTTGTAACCGAAGAGAATCGGAGTCCATCTCGCCCCGGATGGATGCGATATCAATCACGCCGGACCGCGAGAGGTCCGGCGTGGTCGGTGAGATCGACCGGGATGTTGGGATATCCCGGGATCCCGGAAATCAGTGCTGCGACACCTGGAAGCAGGCGACGTCGTACTGAGAGACGCTCCTGGGATTCTTCGAGTTCTGTGGCTGCTGTCCCGCGTACACGCTTCCGGCGATACCGCCGTTCTCGTTAAAGGCTGAGCCCCGTGCGGAGGCCGCATTTCCGGGCTCAGATGGAGCGGTGCTGGAGAGGCAGGTCTGGCTTGGTTGTCCCGTCCCCGGCGGGTTGCTCGCCGCTGCGGGAAGTACCGCTGCCGCGCTCATTCCGATTGCCAGTACAGCCGCTGCAATTGCTCGCTTCATATCACATCTCCTTCGCTTTGCCCTGGTGAGGGAGTGAAAGACGTACGGGAGCCGGCATGCCGCCGGGACCCGCGGAGGCTTACGTTCTTTCATACGGTTGGGGTTACGCCACGCGGCTCTCGGTCCTCGAAGGCTGACAGTCCTCACGTTTGTGATGAGAGAATGACACGTGGTTGACCCGCCGAAGGAATCCACAGCGGCGGAGACGCAGCGAAGCTACGATCGGGTGGCGGCTGCATATACGGAGCGCATCTTTTCGGAGCTGCTGTACAAGCCGTTCGATCGGGAGTTACTGGATCGGTTGGCTGCGATTGCGGGCCCGGTGGGGCCGGTCTGCGATCTGGGGTGCGGTCCCGGGCAGGTTGCGCGCTATCTGCGCGACCGAGGCATCGAGGCGATGGGCCTGGATCTTTCGCCGGAGATGGTCAAGCAGGCGCGGCGTCTGAGCCCCGACATCCCCTTTCAGCACGGGACGATGCTGGCTCTGCCAGTGGAAGACGAGTCGATGGGCGGCATCGCGGCCTTCTATTCCATCATCCATGTCTCGCGACCGGAGCTACCAGTCGTGTTCGAGGAGATGTGGCGGGTGATCCGCCCGGGCGGCGCAGTGCTGCTGGCGTTTCACGTGGGCGACGAGGTCCGGCATCAGGATGAGTGGTTCGATCAGCCCGTCTCGCTCGACTTCCGCTTCTTCGAGTCCGCCGAGATCGAGCGGCTGATGGAAGGGGCCGGTTTCCGCATACGAGTGAGCCTGCAGCGCGACGCTTATCCAGATGTGGAGGCTCAGACCAGGCGCGGCTACATCCTGGCAGTGAAGCCCGAGGCGGGCTGAATCCAGCTAGCCAATCGGGCGATACCGGTACCTTGCTATCCCTGCTAGGCTGATGCAGGTAATCCCCTCATGGCGTCCCACTCCTTTCGCTACTCCGATTGGGACGGCAGCCAGTCCGTCCCCGACTTCTCCGCCGACGATCTCCTTGCGTCGATGTCGGATGATTTGCTGCGCGGCGGGGATCCGGAGCGGGCGCTGCGGAATCTCATGCGGCGCGGCTTCGAGTTGCCCGACGGGCGGCGCTTTGAAGGCATGCAGCGGCTGATGCAGCAGATGCGTGAGTACCGCAAGGACGTGTTCTCGCGCTACGACCCGAACGGTGTCGTGGATCGGGTGCGCGGGCAGCTGGACGAAATTCTGCGCATGGAGCGCGGTGAGATCGCCGAGCGCGGCGGCCGGCAGCCCGAGTCGGATGACGGCTCCTCAGAGGCTGCGGCACAGGAAGGTCCGGAAGGGCAGCAGGATTCCCAGCCGGGAAGCGAGGGCACGCAGACGTCCGCGGGTGACGCCAGCCAGGAAGGGCAGCAGACCTCGCCTCAGATGCAGTCCGCCGGCCTGGAAAGTGGCGCCCAGGGACAGAGCAGCGGCAGTCAGACGGGCAACGCGGGCCAGAGTGGCCAGGCGGGGTCGTCCGGAAGCGGCGTCTCCGATGACGACACCTTCCGCGAGATGCTGCAGCGCATGCTGGACCGCAAGAGCGACTATCTGGATCAGCTTCCGGGCGACAACGCCGGACGCATCCGCAGCCTGCGCGAGTACGATTTTCTCTCGCCGGAGGCACGCGAGGCCTTCGAGAACCTCGTTGGCGGCATGCAGCGCGAGCTGATGGAGCAGTACTTCCAGGGCATGAAGCAGGGGATCGGCAACCTGACTTCGCAAGATATGGACAGCCTCCGGCAGATGGTGCGCGATCTCAATGAGATGCTGGAAGCGGCGGCGAATGGGGACCGTGAGGCGTTCGATCGCTTCATGGCGCAGCACGGAGACTATTTCCCGCCTGGCATCAACAGTCTGGAAGAGCTGATGGAGCACATGCAGCGGCAGATGTCGGCCATGCAGAGCCTGCTCGAGAACATGTCGCCGGAGCAGCGTGCCGAGCTGGAAGCGATGATGGAGGAGCTGCTGCGCGACGACCGGCTGCGAATGGATCTGGCGCGGCTGGGCGACAACCTGGTTCGCATGGGCTTTGCGCCCAATCCGTCGCAATTTCCCTTCCGGGGCGACGAGGCGCCGGGCTTCGGCCAGTCGCTGGATATGATGCGCCGCCTTCAGGCCATGCAGGACCTGGAAAACGCTATGCGGGGCGGCGACCCCTTCAATGCCGTGGCCCAGGCCGGCGGGCATGACCCGGCCGATCTCTTCGGCCCCTCCCTTGGCGGGCAGATCGAGGCGGTGAAGGACATGGCGCAGTCGCTGCTGGATGCCGGCTATCTGCAGCGGGACGGCGACAAGCTCTCGTTGACGGCGCGTGCCATTCGCAAGCTGGGCGACGCCTCCCTGCGCGAGATCTTCAAACAGTTAAAGCAGGACCGGCAGGGCGGACACGTGATGGCACGCAAGGGCACCGGCGGCGACATCACCCAGGAGAGCCGGCCCTATCAGTTCGGCGATCCCTTCCTGGTGGACATCAAATCGACGGTGATGAACGGCGTGTATCGTGACGGCCGTGGGGCGCCGGTACGTCTCAGCCCCGACGACTTCGCCATCTATGAGACCGAGCGCGCCGTCCAGCATGCCACCGTGCTGGCGCTGGACATGTCGCACTCCATGTATCTCTCCGGCCTCTTTCTGGAAGCCAAGAAGACGGCCCTGGCGCTAGACAGCCTGATCCGGGGGCAGTTCCCGCGGGACGCGCTCTACCTGGTCGGCTTCGCCGACGTGGCCTTCGAGCTGACGCAGGAGCAGCTTCCCGGGCTGCAGGAGAACGACTACGTCCAGGGAACCAATTACGAGATGGCGCTCGCCACGGCGCGGCGCTTGCTCTCGCGGCACCGGGGCGGCAACCGGCAGATCATGTTCGTGACCGACGGCGAGCCCACCGCTTGCTCCCTGCCCGGCGGAGGCATCTATTTCAACTGGCCGCCGCACCCGTATGTGCTGGACTCGGCGCTGATGGAAGCCACCCGCTGCGCCAAAGAGGGCATCACCATCAACACCTTCGTGCTGGACCCCTCACCGCGCCTGGTCGCCTTCGCCGAGGAGATGACGGCCGCGAATAAGGGTCGGATGTTCCTCGCCGGCCCCTACCTGGGCGAGCAGGTCGTCCTCGACTACATCCACGGGCGCAGCGCCCGCCGCCTGCACTGACCGGCGGTACTCTCCGCACTATAGCGGCGACCTCCGGTCGCCGGCCCGCTGAAGCGCTACCCTGTAGCCGAGGCCTTCAGGCCGCTGTCCGGGGCCGACCACGGAGGAACACGCGCATGACCGAGCCCAAACCGCGCTTCCCCATCCGCCGCTTCGACGTTTTCGCCGACTACAACTATGTCCGCAACCTGGAGCACGACATGCCGGAGGACGTGGCCAGGGGCCGCGCTATCTGGGCGGCCAAAGTCGTCGCTGGCCGCCGTTACGGCGCCTCCTCCGGCGGCTCCGGTGGCGGCTCGGAGAAGCACGAGGGAAACGGAGAGCACCAGAACGCCGACGACAATGCGTTTCGATCGGTGGGCGGCCTGCTTCAGACCGACGAGACCTTCCAGAAAGAGATCGTGGATCGGATGGGGAGAGAGTTCTACGACCAGGTCTTTCACCCGGCCATCGAGCAGGCGGTGGCAGAGGGGAAGCGCTATGAGGATATTCGGGATCAGATTCGGAAGGACTGGAAGAAGTGACGTCTGATTTTCATCTACGATTTCCTGACACATAGTGCATACAGCAAACTGGAGAAGGGCAGTTGAGATATGGCGACGCTCGCCGACACGCTGATATACCGGGAGCTCCTGGTACAAGAGGAGCCTCATCCGATCAGGGCCGCGGAGGACGCGGCACAGGTTCAGAAGCGCATCGGCGAACTCATCGAGCAGGGCGACCCGTCAGAAGCAGAGCAAGAATATGTAGCGTTGCTCGGTGCTCTGATGATTGGGTGGGAGGAAGGACGGCACGAGGTGCCGGAGCTGACGGTTCCCGAGATCCTGCGTGCCCTTCTGGAAGACAACGGCTTGCGTCAGGCCGATCTGGTGGGGACGGTGTTTTCGACGAAAGGCATTGTCTCCGAGGTTCTATCGGGTAAGCGCTCGGTCACCTATGATCATGTCGTGAAGCTGGCTGACTTCTTCCACCTATCACCCGCGGTGTTCTTCCCAAACGGATAGAGATCGCCCAAGTGCAACCGACAGCCGACACGCGGACGGAGGTGGAAGAGTGATTGGACGCCTCCATCACATTGTCATCGACTGCCCGGACCCGGCCGCGCTGGCAACGTTCTACTCCGAGATCCTCGGCCTCCCGATCACCTTTCGCAGCGACGACTGGGTGGTGGTTGCCCGGAACGACACCACCTCGGGCATTGCCTTCCAGCTGGCGCCGGACCACCAGCCGCCGGAGTGGCGTAACCTCGAGCGGCCGCAGCAGATGCACCTGGACATCATGGTCGATGATCTCGACACCGCCGAGGCACGGGTCCTGAAGCTCGGTGCTCGCAAGCTAACGGGCGAGGATGAGGAGTCCAGAGTGTATGCTGATCCAGCCGGCCATCCTTTTTGCCTGATCCCGCGTCCCGGTTGGGCGAGGCCGATACAGAGCCGGGTCGGTTAACGCACAGTTGGATGAGAACCTCTGGAACGGTCCCGCGCAGTCCTGATTCCCTTACTGTCCACCCTCAGTTGCGGCCCTCAGGCCGGAAGCGTCCAGTTCGTAGAGGATTACTCGCCTCGTAGTGACACCTATACCGCGCTCCAGGCAAAGAGTCACCAGCTCGTCCCCGCCGAGGAGCCCTATCCGGGCCTTGCCGTCTGCCAGCGCCTCCTTTCTTGCGTCTGCCGAAAAGTCGCTCGTGGTGATGATCAGGCCGCGTTCGTCGATCCGAAGCGCGCCGCGTAGCTCGCGCACGATCCGGCTCCCGACGGTGTTTCGCCAGCGCTTCGCCTGAACCTTGGTCCGTACGGAAGTCAGCCCGCGAAGGGAAAGGACCGCCTCGGCGTCAACTCCACCATCGCCGCTCTGCCCCACATGCTCCACGTCAAAATCGAGCTCCTCCAGAATGCGCGCCACCAGCAGCTCAAACTGGAGCGGCGAGAGCTTGCGGATCTCCTCTTTCAATCCTTGTCGGACGTCGGCCGTGTGGCGGTCGACGGCGCGCCCCACATCGAGGTCGGACGGCGGGACAACTGCATACCGGTCGGGGCCAAGAGGCCGGAGCCGGCCGTGGCTGAGCTCCACGAGACGCTGCCCAGCTTCTGCCGGGATAAGGCGATTGGAGCCCTGAAAGCCCCGGAACGCGGACGTACGACCGAGGATGGCGTCATCGAGCAGTTCGGCGCGAGATAGGAATGGCTCGATCCTGCAGTCGAAGTGGATGTCAGTGTGCCAACGGCCGAACTCATTGTCATCAGTCGTGTAGGGGGGGGCTTGTGACCGTGGCCACGAAATGAATGCCTGGCTCGTGCGGACCGACGATCGCCAGCCAGACTCGGTCCCCGGCAGTAATCTGGCTTCGCTGGCGCGGGGTATTCCACCATTCATCCAGAGATTCCGCGATTGCCGCTTCCACGTCATAGCGTTTGGGGTTGCACTGAAAGACCCAGTCGTTCACGTAAGGATTCTAACGATCCCGCTCGGTAGCAGGCGGAGGTAAGAATGATGTGGTGCTTGTGGCGCAACCGCGCCACGGCGCCGAGCCTCGCAGCAACCCCACCCGGCACTCCGCCAAAGGCCCGGAGCAGCGACTCGGCCTTCGGCCAGTCCCCGTCGACCCCTGGCCGGACTACCACGTCAATTCCTCACGTCGTGCCCACCACGCCTCGGCGGCGTCCATCGCTCTCTCCGCCTCGGGCACGCCCCCCATAAACCCGGCCGTTGCGACCCAGTGCAGTGGAATCAGGGTGATCTGCGCCGGGAGCAACCGGCGCTCGTCGGGCGTCACGGGTTCGGGAGCGGAACTGTCGTAGGCGTCGCAGAGTTCGCGGAGGTCGACGTTGGCGCCACTGTCAGATGCCCAGTACAGGCTGGCGGCCACGTCGTAGAGCCGCTCCCGGATGCGCACGAAATCCAGATCGAGATTCACCCAGGAGCCATCCGACAGTTGGACCGCGTTGCCGAGCTTGTAGTCGCCGTGGATCGGAGCGCGCGGGAGCTCGACGCCACGTCGGGCTCGGCCCAGCTCGTCGAGGAGGAGCTTGGCGCGGCGCACCACAGGCTCGGCCCCAGCGCCCAGACCGCGACGCGTGAAGCCGAGCCAGTAGTGCAACTGGCGGTGGGTTCGGTGGTCGTCGAGCGGCTGGGGCAGGTCCGGCTCCCAGATCGCGCGCAGCCCCGCGTGAAGGCGGCCGAGCGCCTCGAACAGCCCCAGGTACGACTCCTGGCTTGGGCTTGGCTGCACGTGCGGGACAAATTCTTCGAGTTCCGCCCAGCGGCCACCGACCCTGGCGAGGTCCCGGCCGAGGATCGGCACCGGCTGGGCGACCCGAATCCCTACGCGCTGGAGTCGCTCGCGCAACCGGCGCAATCCCGCCACACGGCCGCGCGTCGCCCATGGTCGATGCACACGCAGGACGAGCGGTGGAGCGGCGTCGAGCCGGACATTGAGGTTGAACTCGCCGCCGATGTCTTGCCACGTCCTCGCGGGCGCGACCTGATCGAGCAGCGCGGCGACCGCGGGGTCATCGGTGCTGGCCCTTGGCCCGAACCAGCTGGGCGGTGGTGGAGGTGGTGTCAAAGCTTGGGTCCTTCGTCGTGGAGCTTCGCTGGAAGCACGCACGCAAACGCCTCGGATTCAGAAGAAATCCCGCCCAAGACACTTGTGATCGTATCCTACTGATCGTTGCATGGAAGTCTAAAGATAGCCTGTCTGCTGGATGCAGGCTTGAACGATGCGGCGCTTGTGGCGCAACCGCGCCACGGCTCGGCGGACTTCCTGCTTGAGATGAGCCAGATCCCCTCATCGCCGTTGAGATCAGGCGCGTAGCCGGGCAACTGCTCCAGATGGATGCGCTCTGCCTGCCTCGTGCTCCGTCCATTTCTGGCTGTACCAATCCACGAGCTTGCGCACGTACTCGTCCAAAGACCCCAGCTCCCCTCTGTATTCGTGGCGGAGAATGCGATAGGTGCGCGGGTGGTGTACGAGCTTGGGGCCGATGTCATCCCGATCTACGGGGCGACCCACACGAGGCGACACGACGAGAATAATGTCACGGATGGCAGGGAACGCCATGCTCTGTATTCCACTCAGGCTCACGCTGTTCTTTCCTCCTGACTTCGGGTGGAGAGAGTATCCGCTATCGCGCTGAACTGTGCCAGCGCTTCTTCCAGATCCTCGACAATCTCCGCCGCAATCACCGGTGGCGCCGGCAGGTTGTCCGCGTCTTCCAACGACTCATCCCGCAGCCAGAAGATATCCAGCGAAGCTTTGTCGCGGGCGATCAGTTCCGCATAGCTAAACACGCGGAAGCGCTCCATTTCAGTGCGTTCGTGGCGGTTGGCCGGGTTGTAGCACTGGACGAAGTCGTCCAGGTCGGCGCGGGTGAGCTGGCGCGTCTTCAAGGTGAAGCGCTGGTTGGTGCGGAGATCGTAGATCCAGAGCTTCTGCGTCCAGGGCCGCTCCGAGGGCGGCTTGCGGTCGAAGAAGAGGACGTTGGCCTTGACGCCACCGGCGTAGAAGATGCCGGTGGGCAGCCGCGGGAGGGTGTGGACGTCGCACTGCTCCAGTAGCTGGCGTCGGACGGTCTCGCCCGCGCCGCCCTCAAAGAGGACGTTGTCGGGGACGACGATGGCGGCCCGGCCGTTGATGGTCAACAAGGAGCGGACGTGCTGGAGGAAGTTGAGCTGCTTGTTACTGGTCGTGGCCCAGAATTCCTCGCGCAGATAGCTCATGTCCTCCCGCTCGGCTTCGCCCGCGGCGTTGATCACCTTGTAGCTCGACTTCTTGTCGAAGGGTGGATTGGTCAGAACCAGGTCGAAGTGGTCGCCGGGAGCGCTGCGGAGGGCATCGTCCACCGTAATCAGGCTCTCGCCCTGGGGCGTGCCGATGCCGTGGAGGAGGAGATTCATGGCGCAGAGGCGTGCAGTCGCATCCACGATCTCCCAGCCGCGCAGCGCCTCATCGCGCAGGAAGCGCTTCTGGTCGGGGACGAGCGGCGCATCCTTCATCTGGTCGTAAGCGGCCAGAAGGAAGCCGCCGGTGCCGGCTGCCGGCCCAGCTCGATCAGGGTGTGCCGGTACTGGCTGTCGAGGGCATCGCCGTCGAGGCGAGAGAGCGTGTCCCAATCCAGCCCCTCGGGGATGATGCCCTGGCGGTTGATGGGCGGCCTGGTCTGTTCGTCCGCCATCTTGAGGAAGAGCAGGAAGGTGAGCTGTTCGATGTAGTCCTGGTAGGAGAGGCCGTCGTCGCGGAGGACGTTGCAGTAGTTCCAGAGCTTCTGGACGACGGTGGCGCTATCACTCACGCGAGGACCCTTTTAGGGGTAATGATGGGGCGGCCTGGGTTCGCGGGAGCGGGTTCACGTAGCCCGCGATAGACGATAGGCGCTTCCACACCGTTCCTGCCACTGAAGCGCCCCTCCGCAGGGCTGGTCACCCGGACAACAGAGGGAATGAGTCGGCGTTCTCGGGTACGTTAGCCGACTGTTGAGAACCCGGCCACAGAAAAGTGCCGGTCGAAGGTGAAGGCATCC